>CAZTKH010000007.1:6583-15297 GCA_964613925.1 uncultured Saccharimonas sp. (SeqCode) | reverse complement strand
TCAAAATTATTAGCTCACCTAAAAGAAAATTGGGGGCTAGTAAAATGGCCAACCGTCAATCCAAAAAACATTCGCGATAAAATTTATGTCGTATTAGCCGAATTTGGTAGTCCAATGCACTTTTCAGATATTGCAAAATGCATAAAAGATAGCAACTTCAAGAGAAAAGATGTAACTACACAGGCAATTCACAACGAGCTTATCAAAGATAGACGATTCGTTTTAATTGGTCGTGGAATCTATGCCCTAGATAGTTGGGGTTTTGGCAAAGGTACTGTTGCAGATATCATCGCCGACGTTTTGAGGGAATCCGCACAACCCCTTCATCGAGATGAAATCGTCAAACGAGTTCTAAAAAATCGGCAAGTTAAAGAAACAACTATTTTGCTAAATTTACAAAGCAAGCCACAGTTTAAACGTGTCGCCAAAGCAACTTACGCACTTGAAAATAAATAAAAACTAACATTGTCTACTTTTATCTCTAGTGAGATAATAAAGGATGAACATGAGCATATTGCTAACTATAATTAATTTTTTACTTAGGTGGTACATATTAATCCCACTGATTGCTCTTATAATATTTTTTACTTTTAGAAATTACAAAAAAGCTGGAAAAACCCCAGAACAAATCGAAAGTGATTTATTAATTTTAGAAATACCAAAAGCAAATGACAAAAGTGAATTAGCCGCCGAACAGCTTTTTGCCAGCCTTCATGGTATTTTACGCGATAAAGAAGAGCTCAAAATAAGTGGCGGCGCGCAAGAACATTTAAGCTTTGAAATTGCTGCAATCGACAATCAAATTCGCTTTTACGCCTGGGTACCACGTAATCTGCGCAGTTTTGTAGAAGGCCAAATCTATTCTCAATACCCAACCGTACAAATTCGTAAAGCAAACGAGGACTACGTTAGTCACGAGGTGAACCATAGCGTTGCCTACACCTCCGAAATATCGCTCATCGATAGTGATATGTTGCCAATCAAGACATTTACTAACTTTGAAGTCGACCCGTTGGCCGGAGTTACTGGAGCATTGGCAAAACTTGATAAAAACGAAGAAATTTGGATTCAAATTTTGGCCCAACCAGTAGCCGATAGTTGGCATAAAACTTCCGAAGAGTGGGTGAGTGATGTTAAAAAAGGCAAAAGTTCTCTCTTTAGTGGCGCTAATATATCTTCATTTGGAAAAATCATCAGTGCATTGTGGCAACCACCAGAATATTCAAAAACCGCTAGTGGCGCTCCAAAAGAATTATCCGATCGAAACAAAACGAGAGTTTCTGAGGCTGAAAAAAAGGCCACTAAACTTGGTTATAGGGTAAAAATTAGAATTGCTTATCTTGGTGAAAATACCGTCAACGCCAGACTTAGGATGCAAGCTATTGTTGGAACATTCAAACAATATAACAGCACAAACCTTAACGGTTTTAAGATGTCCAACCCAAGTTATAAAAAAGAAGATTTGGCAAATTATCGAAATCGTTCATTTGGCGAAAGTAGCTACATTCTTAACATTGAAGAGCTAGCCAGCGTGTTTCACTTGCCGCATACAAACGTTGAAACACCAAACGTTGTCTGGGCTAGTACAAAAACCGCCGAACCACCTTCAAAGTTACCAATAATCACCGGCAATCCGGCAATTGATGAAAATATCAGCGCCTTTGGTATGACAAATTTCCGTGGGGTGAATCATCAATTTGGAATGCATCGCTTTGATCGCTCGAGACATGTCTATATTATTGGCCAGACTGGCGCTGGTAAAACTGGCGCCCTAGCACTTTTAGCGTTAAGCGACATTTTTCATAATCATGGATATGCCATTATTGATCCGCACGGCGACTTCGCAATTGATAACATGCGCTTTATTCCAGGTAGCCGCCTAAACGACGTCATCTATTTTAATCCGGCAGATACAGCACACCCACTTGGATTTAACCCACTTGAAGTGACAAATCCAAACCAAAAAAACAGCATCAGCTCTGAAGTTATTGGTGTTATGAAACGTATGTTTGGCGAAAGTTGGGGTCCTCGATTGGAATATATTTTGCGATATACCATCCTAGCCTTACTTGATCGACCAACTACAACCATGCTTGATATTAATCGCATGTTAACAGATAAAAAATTCCGCCAAGAAACCCTTGAATATTGTAAAGATACAGTAGTCTTAAACTTCTGGAAATATGAATTTGGCACCTGGAGCGAAAAATTTATGACTGAAGCAGTCGCTCCTGTTTTAAACAAAGTTGGCGCCTTTACTGCAAACCCAATAATCAGAAATATCATTGGTCAACCAAAATCAACTTTTGATATTCGAAACATCATGGACGAAGGTAAAATTTTAATCGTTAATCTATCAAAGGGTCTAATAGGGGAGGATAATGCTTCTATTTTAGGATCGTTTATCGTAACCAAAATTCAGCTTGCCGCGATGAGCCGTAGTGATATTGAAAAGATCGAAGACAGACGGCCTTTTTATCTTTATGTTGACGAATTTCAGAACTTTGCAACCGATTCATTTGCTACAATTTTGTCCGAAGCACGAAAATACGCATTGAATCTAACGGTCGCTAACCAATATATTAGCCAGATGTCCGAAACTGTTCGTGATGCCGTATTTGGCAACGTAGGTACGATGATGTCATTCCGCGTCTCTGCTGACGATGCACCAATCCTGGCTAAGCAATTTGAACCACAATTCGAAGCTGGTGATTTATTACAAATGCACAATCGTAATTTTATTATCAATATGGTTATTAATGGAGAAAAAGCCCCAGCATTTAATGCCACAACGCTTACATTACCAAAACCACAGCTAGATAACACGCCGCTCATTATTGAGAATACCCGAAGATTATTCAGTCGAAATCGTGCTGATATTGAAAAAGAAATAGCTGAAACAATCGCAGTTCCAGAGACGTTACTCTCACCAAGACAGCGCCGTGAAAATAATAACCAGACGCCGATGGCTTCTAATTCAAATCTTAACAATCAAACAGCCCCAAGACCTAATCAAGCCCCAAATACCCTTAAATGGCCAACCGGTATTAAACCAGTTGATTTCTCAAATAATAACATTACCCCAAATCAACAAAAAGAATATCCAGTCTATAATAATGATAGTCAAAGACCCCGCCGTAAGCGTAACCGATCAAAGAAGCCGCGAATTATTAGCGATGAATCAAAAAACATGAGCGCCCAAACAAATAATGTTAATGGGGCAAAAGAATCATTTGTTATTGATCATAATAGCCAAGAACAGCAATAAATAAGACGAAGTAGTATAGCTTTTTTGGTACTTAACTTTTTGTTCTATGCTGCACAAACAGTAAAATAACCGCAAATAAAATAGAACAAATATAGAACTTAGTATTCTAAGCAAAAAATCAAATATAGTATCGACCGTAAATATATAGCAATATATAAAATGATCAATAATTACGTAAATCTATATAATACATATATAAAAAATAAAAATAGCGCACATAGAAAAAGTGTAGTGATATAAATTAAAATCGTAAGCAAACAAAAAGTCGTGAACAGAAAAATAGCAACACAACCAATCAAAAAGTCGACACAGTCTTAACGTCGCACAATATATCTTTTACGACATAGGCATTGCGTGTATTTAATGAATGTATACTCATCTATATAACAGGCTTCTTAGACGTTAACCCCTATGAAAGTAGTGATAGCTTTTATTTCGATGCGCATACTTACTATTATATGTTTAACTGCGTGCATTTATAATAAATACATTTACTGTTTAATCCGCATTGCTGTATATATTGCACAAATCTTATTAAAAGACCTTATTGTTGTTATTGTTGTGGTTTTCCACAGCCACCAGTACAAACACTACAACTAGCCCACTAGACTATCATGTATTTGCTTTTTAACTGTTTTTGTATTTAAATATAGTTTTTTATATATACAATAATTTAATAAAAAACGAACAAAATTAGAACTTAAGGTAGTAGAGCGTAGTTGCTTTTTTGTTATTATTATGTTTTTATATATAAAATACTTTGTTATCAACTCTTACATCAATGTACTGTGGGGCTTTGCCGCTTAGCCTAAAATACTCCACCGCCCTAATCATATCAATAACCTGCTCTTCTGCTGCCCTATCTATGGTCATCTTAACCAAAACACTCTTATCTTTTAACTTAATATTTAACTGCCTAGTAGTGTTTTCGGGCAAAATAGCCTCTGTTACTGAGTAACCTGATTTTTCACACAAAGAAACGACTTTTCCCACAAAACCCAAAAATCGCTTACTAATATTCGCCTGCCCCGCCTCGATAGAGGCGCCGCTATTATCAACTATTTTTACGGCGGGATCAGAGTAGTAATTAGTCTCAAAAGCGATGCCATCTTCATCAACATAATATATCTTACCGTTGATATTCCAACTTGCTACGGGTTTTCGCATATCTATCTCAAAATCCGTTATGCCAAGACCTACGCTGTTACGCTGAGAAACGCTCTTAATTTCCACAGCCTTACCAGTCATATAATCATTCAAGCCGTTTTCATTTAACAAAAATCTTACTCGCCCTAAAGGATTGATATCAAGATAGTCTTGAATTAGATTTGTATACCTATTAGTATCAACGCCCTTAATCAAATCAGCGCTTGAAATGCTTATTGAAATAGATGCCGTTAGATTAACAATTATAAAAACTAGTACCGCAATACATATTAGTGAGATAAGCAAAATAAACGATAACTTACGTCTTTTTATGGATAAGTGGTGTACTTTAATGCGCGAAGAATCAGCCGACACAGCCACAGAAACAGCGCTAAGATTGCGATTACGTCTAAAAGTATCTGATATATGGGTTGACGAAGAAAGTCCGCTAGAATCACGCAAAGCGCGTCTCGAGACACTACTGAATTGTTCTTTTTTAAAAAATAAGCCCACTTTTTTATCCTTCAATCAATTATAACCTAATTTATAGCCGATATAATCATTTCTGCCATATCTTTTGCAGCATTTCTACGAGCGAACGTTGCAAATTTTTTTGACATATCATTCATAATTTTTGAGTTATTCAAGATTTCATTAATCTTATGAACTAGAATACCTGGGTTTTCTACCATATCTTCCTCATTTACAACAATTACAGCCCCATTTTTCTGGTATACGTCAGCATTCTTTAATTGGTGGCCACCAGAAAGCTTTCCGTTTGGAATTAATATAGTTGGCTTTTCAAGAGCCGCCAATTCCATAATTGTAGTTGCGCCAGCCCTAGCAACAACCAAATCAGATGCACCGAGTAATTTTGCCATTCCTTCTGAAATAAAGGAATGCAGCTGAAAATTTTGACTATTTTTCGGCGCAATGGCTTTAATTTCTTCATACTGCCCCATTCCAGAGATTAATACTACCGAACAAAATTCTATCAAATCTTCGAGAACTAAAATTGTCGCATCATTAATACGACTCGCCCCAAGCCCACCACCGGTTATAACCACCAATGGCTTACCCGTATCAATTCCCCACTCTCTCTTAGCATTTTTTTGTTCTTCCATAGAAAATTTATGAAATTGTGAATCAACAGGAATACCAGTATATAAAGATTTTTCTTTCGGATAAGGATAATATTCTAGGGGTGCACCAGTAGCAATTTTTTTTGCGTAACGGCTCAAAAAACGATTTGTTAAACCAGGATGGGCATCAGAATCATGTATTACCAAAGGAATTCTCAAAAAATGAGCTGCAATTCCAACCGGCAAACAAACATAGCCCCCTTTTGCAAAAACTACATCCGGACGCCACGCAATAAGCTTAAATATACTTTGAAAAAACCCCAAAAAAACTAAGCCGACATCCTTAACATTTGCGAATACTAAAGAGGGCCACATTAACTGCCTAATAACCGATAAATGATGGTAACGACGTAATTTTCCAGCTAATATTGTATCGATTCGAATATTTTTATCGACACCGCTAATAATTCTTTTTGCCTGCACAGCAAATTTATTATCACACCAAAAACGCAGCTCAGCCTTGGGCTGGGCCTTTTTAATTTCGCGAAGCACTGCCGCGACTGGTGTGACGTGACCGCCCGACCCCCCGCCGACTGCTAGAATTCTCATATTGACCCTCCTTTAAATTTGACGTATAAGATGAATACCGCGATATCTGAAAAACCAATCCTAAGGTTGCTGAGAAAAACATCATACTTGTACCGCCAAAGCTTAGTAACGGCAATGTTATGCCCGTCAAAGGAATTAATCCTGTCATTGACGCTATATTTAGAATAACATGAGAGCACAGCCACCCGAAAGCACCAGCAATAATTAACTTCAGCCTTATGTCTAGCTGACTATCAATTTGTTTTATAAGACGCATCATCAAAGCGGTAAATATTCCCAAAATAAAAACTAGGCCGACAAAACCAAACGTTTCACCCATAATTGCAAAGACTGAGTCATTGGTTGCCTCTGGTAAATATCCGGTCGACTGTACGCTGTTACCGATACCAACTCCAAACAAACCACCACTGCCAATAGCAACCCTGGCTTGCTCAATATGATAACTATCGGCGTCACTCTGCGAAGTGTTATCACCCTTGATATAAGTTTGAATACGCTCCATTCGATGGGGCTCGCTCACCACAAAAATAATCCCAATAGCTAACAGCGATACAATAACAAGCGCTACATTGCGCTTATTAATGCCACCAACAAACAAAATACTCATAATAATTCCTAAAATTGCAATTCCAGTTCCAAGATCTTTTTGAATTACTACCACCAATAACATAGCAATACCGGTCAAAATCGCAACCGGAAGCAGAGTTTCACTAAGATCATTTTGTTTACCTTGTTTAACTCTAGCTCCATAAAAACAAGCAATAAAAAGCAAAATTGCACACTTAAGAATTTCTGCTGGCTGCAATGTTCCGAGTGGCCCTAAATTAAACCAACGAGTTGCGCCAAGTGTATTTTTAGCTATGCTAAGACCAGCCCAACTTGCCAGTGCTAATAAGATACAAGAAACCAAGCCAATAATTAGAATTTTACCAGAATGTTTAATAAAAAATCTAAATGGAATAACTGCAGTCAAGGCAAAAAAAACTAAAGATATACCCAAGCTGATAGCCTGTTTTACAAAAAAATACGTATCACTATAGTTACTACCATAGGCATTATTTAATACATTGGCGCGCTGTGGACCGATTGCATACATAATAATTAAACCAATTAGCATCAAGATACCCATAAAAACAATAATCAGATAATCTGGTTTATGCTTACGAACCTGAGTACTTTCAGACTGGTTCATTGCATTAATTGTATTTAAGCCACCCAAATTTCGCACTTAGATATGACCCCCGACGAGTGCTAATAGTATACCAATAAAACCGGCTATAACTGCGATAACCCAAAAACGCATGGTAACTTTTGTTTCTGGCCAACCAGTAGCCTGAAGATGTTGATGTACAGGTGCAGAAATAAATATCTTTCTTTTGAATATCTTTTTACTCATAATCTGGATAAGGCTCGAGCCAGCTTCAAAAACAAATACAACACCAATAATTGGTAATAAAAATATCGTATTTGTTAACATCGCAACTACACCCAAAGAGGCGCCAAGCGCAAAGCTACCAATATCGCCCATAAAAAAACGTGCCGGATAAATATTAAACCAGAGATAACTTAACAAAGCACCGACAATCGTAAAACAAAAACCTGCCAAAATAAATTGAGATTGCAACAGCGCAATAACCCCATAAGAACCAAACGAAATCGCCGCTAAACCGCCAGCTAAGCCATCTAAGCCATCGCTAATATTTACAGCATTACCAGTTGCCACAACAACAAACCCAAAGATAGGAATCATCAACCAACCAAGATTAAAATCTCCAATGAATGGTATATAAACCGCGCTAGCGCCCAATTTATCATAAAAGAACCATCCGAGAATAAGACCAATCAACGCAATCATCGCAAATTTTATGCTAGAGCGCAAGCCGGCCACACCAGTTCCATGTCCTTTGATATTAATAATGTCATCCAAAAGACCAACACATCCACCGCCAACAAGTGCCGCTAGGGGTAGCCAAGTTTGTCCTCTATCCAAATTCAAACAATAAGTAACAATTGTAATTGCAACCACAAAAATTATACCAGCCATTGTAGGAATATCACGTTTGAATTTTTCTTCGTGCAATTTGTTAAAGACTGTCAGCTTTTCACCAGTTGTCGTAGTTGATCGTTGTTTCTTCCAAAATTTAAATTTATACGCAAATTTTGTATATATTGGAGTAAGAGATGTTGCAATTAAAAATGAACAAATTCCTAGAATAAAAGTTCCAGTAGCCCCGTTTGTAAAATGCCTCAATGTTTCGTTCATGTTATCCTTTCGGTTTTATTTCTAAATAACCCAACATCCAATTTGATATCTCGGTAAATAACGCTCGCGCATCTTGGCCAGAGAATGATTCATCTTTTCCCGATAGCTTTACCATTATGACATATCTACTTAAATCTTCGCTACCACCAAAACCAAGATATGTACCAATTGTAGCACCATTCAACGAATAAGAGCCATCCTCAATCACTTGTGAAGTACCAGTTTTGCCGCCAATATAATAACCCTCCTTATCACCTACTATCGACATTTGAGTCCTGGCATTGTGAATCATTTCACGTAACTGACTTGCCGTTGAAGTAGATATTGGATTTGATAAAACATTTTG
>CAZTKH010000007.1:0-6483 GCA_964613925.1 uncultured Saccharimonas sp. (SeqCode) | reverse complement strand
TTTCACGTAACTGACTTGCCGTTGAAGTAGATATTGGATTTGATAAAACATTTTGCTTTGATGGAATGTATTTTCCGTCTTTGTCAACATAACCAGCAATAACCGTCGGTTTATAATAATTACCGCCATTGACTAATGACGAGAAAGCTGACGCCACCTGAATCATCGTCAAGTTCATACCTTGACCAAATGTCATATTTGAATATCTAACCGCATTACCATCTTCATCATCTGGTGAAATAATAATGCCACCAGCCTCACCGCTAACTTCTATGCCAGTCAGCCGACCAAGTCCAAACTTATTGTAATAATAGTCATACATAGTATCCCTTGCTGTTTTTGTAATATTATTTCCATCACCCAGCCTCATTGCAACAGTTACAAACCCGGTATTTAATGACCAATTCATCGCATGCTGAAGTGTGATAATACCAGTTTGACCATGTGAAGCATTAGATATTATTCGATCATCAACTTGGATATAATCGGTATTATTATAGGTTGATTCGGCCGAAACAACACCTTTATCAACGCCGATTGCCATAGTTAAAGTTTTTATTACAGAACCAGGCTCATATGGATAAGATACGACATCATTATTTAAAACCGATATATCCTCAATCTGCGCAATTTTCGACGGATCATAGGATGGAAAATTTGCCATAGCCATCACTTTTCCAGACTGAGGGTCCATAACTAAAACGCTGGCTTCATCAGCACCATTTAGTTTTGTGCTATTTAGTATTATCTCTTCAACTTTTGATTGAATATTTCTATCAATACTAAGAACCACATTTTTTCCGTCAACAGCTGGTTGATCAATATTGTCTTTTCCAATAGTCAGCGGCACAGAGCTAATATCTGTCACGGATTGTAACATTCCATCTTTGCCGACCAATTCATCATTAAGATAACCCTCAACGCCATATTTACCAACACCTTCATAATCAACAAACCCCAAAGCCTGCGAAGCTAGTGAACCCTCTGGATAAACTCTCTGGGTATTTGCTTGAAAACCAATACCAGTTAACTGCTCTTTTTTTATCATCTCAGCTTGATTACGTGTAATTTTTGTAGCTATAATCTGATATCTTGTGTCTTTTTTTGCTAATAATTTATCGACGTTCTCAACGAGATTACCACCAGCGACCCTTTTTATTACTTCAATTATCTTACTATCATCTTCAGTAATTTTTGGATCAGCAAAAACCGTGTACACCGTCTGGTTCATTACCAATGGAACTGGATTGTCTCCATCAAGCGCATAAATAAGTCCCCGCTTTGCCGGAATTGTTAATCTTTTTATCTGTCCTTGATCTGCTAAATTAGTATAATATCCATATTGGATAATCTGTAAGAAAAATAATCTCAACACAAAAACAGCCATAGTGATAAAAACAATTATGGCTAATATTTTGGATCGACTATTATTTTTCAATGAAAAATTCATAATTTTTATTGAGCATACTCTGTTGTGATTGGCTTGGACATTGCCGAGGCGACACTACTACTCTTGACGGTCTCAAGTGAAGTTAAACGAGCGTTTTCAATTTCTAAATCACTTTTTTCGGCATTTAATGCTGAAATTTGATTATCAATTTCTTGAGTTGCATAATCGTAACTAGTTGCGCGAGTTGCCTGCGTTAAATATATCAAACCAAGAATTGCAACTAATAAAGCTACAAGAACTGTATTGGTTACTGGGCCAAGTTTAATAGCTGAAACGTAAGCAACAGTATTTTGGTTTCTAGACCAATTCTGTTGACGACGGACGCAATAATTTTGAGCATTTTGATAAGACATTGTGGTGGAATCTCTTAATTTTTATATTTTTGTTTTTAATAAAAAGCCATGATTAAGCCCTCCTAAACATAGGAGGGCTGTCGTAAAACATTATTTTACGCGGACGATAACTGACTGTGCTACGTCAGCGTATTGTACTGAGATGTGAATTGGCATGGTGTTTTGCCCTTTCTTTTTTTGTTTGTTTTATTTTTTCACTGCGCCACGAAGTTTACTGCTTCGCGAACGCGGGTTGTGAACGTCAGAAATGCTCCCCAGGATTGGTTTTTTGGTCAAAGACAGTAATTCAGCTTCATAACCTGATTCAAACTGATTTTTAAAATACTTTTTTATCAGTCGATCTTCTAAACTATGAAAACTTATTATGCCAACTCGCCCGCCTGATTTTAGCAGGCGTGGCAATAATGGCAATAGATCACCAATGAGTTGCAACTCACTGTTAATCTCAATCCGGATTGCTTGAAATGTGCGAGTGGCGGGATGGATTTTTTTCCACCTACCACGATAAACGCTCTGTATCAAATTGGCGAGTTCCCCTGTTGTCTGTAGTGGCCGGTTCTTTACAATCGCTCTTGCAATTTGTTTTGCAAACGAAGCTGGCTCTTCACCATACTCCGTAATTATACGTTCTAGTTCCTCAGCCGAAGTATTATTTACAAGCATTTCTGCGCTCAAAACTTGGCTTTGGTCCATTCTCATATCGAGTGGCCCACTATTTTTAAAAGAAAATCCTCGTTCGCTCTGATCGAGCTGTGGTGATGACACTCCCAAATCTACCAAAATAATATCAAATGTTTTACCTTCTTGTATCAACTGTTTTGAAGCAGTGACAAAGTCGGTATTCATTAACCTGACGCCCTTATCGGATAATGATTTCAAGCATTTTATTGCATTGTCATCACGATCTACTAATACGGATTCGTCAAAATTGCCAGTTATTTCTAAAAATCGATTTGCATGACCACCGTAACCAGCGGTTAGATCGAGATAGCTCTCACCAACTTTTGGTTTTAATAAATCAAGTGTCGATTCTAGTAGAACTGGAATATGTTCTGGTATATTTGTCGGTTGTTCTTTAATACTCATTCGTTCCCATAATATCATATGTGAACGCTCGAGATCACCTAACCGGTAGTTAAGACTTTTTGTTTTTGCTTTTGTGTTTGTTTTTGATTTATAAGTGTCCGATTTTTGTTTGATGGTTACCATAAGGTAAATCACAATCAGAAAAATCGGTTGAGAGACTTATGTGTGAGGTGGAGTTTTTTTGGGAGGTGTGTTTTTTGAGTAAGGTGCGCGGTTTTTTAAAGTGGTCCGAAGCCCACCGTCTAACTACCAGATAGTTGATCTCGAGAGTTTTCTTTTCTCTTGACGTTACAATTTGTTAACGAACGAACAGATTTAAACCTTAGCATCAAGCGCAACTATGCGCCAATACTTGCCTACTCTTATTGCAGCGATATCCCGATCAATGCCAGCATATTCAAGCAAATGTTGCTCAAACGTCACTCGACCTTGTTTTTGGTCAAGTTCGGCCTCGGTTTTACCACTTCGAAATCGTACATTAATATCAGCAATATTCTCATCGAGAATATCACCGCTTAAGGCCGATTCGACTTCTCTATCCCAAATTTGTTTTGGATAGAGATGCAAGTAGTTTTTAAAGCCACGAGTTAGAACAACTCCGCTAGCAAATTCATTTCGAATCTCAACCGGTATGGTTAACCGCCGCTTATCATCAAGCTTTCGTTCGAAATAATCTACACTTGCCATACTTGTTCTTTTTCTTGGCCCTGCCTAGGTTATTTTTTAATATTAGTGGTGTTTTTGTTTTTATGTGGTTACCCACTTTTTTCCACTAACTTAACTATACTACCCATAATTACCCACTACAATACCCGAAATATAGATTTTTATTATAAAAACCGTAGTTATTCACAGTTTTGTGGATAAATCATAAGCATTTAAGATACGACAAATGAGAAAAATATACATTTTATAAATGTTGTAATTTTTATTTCTAATTATTTGTTTGACTTCTATAAATATCTAAAATAGCCCGCGCCAAAGCTTCACCGTCATGTCTTATTAGCTGTCGATTTGGTAAAAATTTATCAGACATATTAGGCTCAACTATATCACCCAACAGATTAAAACCGAGTGATTTATAGCCCATTTTTGTAAGATTATTAATATCTACTCTCACTAAATAGGCTTTCTCTTTTTTGTATTTCTCAAGAATTTCTTTATTTGGAATTTGTTTGTTATATAGTACATAGTCAACAAATTTTACACCAGCAAATCGTTCAATCTCTTTTACGTGATCTGACACAGAAAATTTAGTAGTTTGGCCTTTTTTTGTAACCAAATTACAGGCATAAATACAAATAGCTTTTGTTTTTTGCAAAGCTTCGGCAATCCCATCAATAATCATAATTGGACCAACCGAAGTATATAAATCACCTGGTGCAATTACAACGATATCAGCCTGTTCAATTGCTTTTAGGGCCATAGGGTTTGCCGAAGCCGAAGGAAAAAGTGAAAGGTTTGCACGCCTTGGGTCATGCTTAAACAACTTAGCGTCAATTTCACGCTCACCATTTAAAATTGTACTGACCTCTGGCCATTCCATTTTTAAACGAATGTTATCTAAAGTACCGGGAATAACCATACCATCAATCCCAAGAATATCTGAAGCGGTTTCAATCGCTTCGCTAAAACTCCCAGTCATTTTTTCTAAAGCAGTTAATAAAATATTGCCAAAAGAATGTCCATCCATCATGCCAGAATCAAAGCGATAATTAAAAAGATCGCGAACTTTTTTTGAATTGCTCAAAGCAACTAGGCATTGTCGCACATCACCGGGCGGTAATGTTCCAAATTCATCCCTAAGAACACCCGTGCTACCACCGTCATCAACCATATTTACAATTGCCGCCAACTGTTTAGTGTGTATTTTAAGAGCCGACAAAAGCATAAAACTACCAGTTCCGCCGCCCAAAACCGCTATTTTTATATCATTTTTTGCAAACGGTTCTTTCACTTTATATATTCCTTATCTTTTTGATAACTCTACCAAACCACTCAGCACTTTTTCGAAGTTTTTTCTCGCCAGTTTTATAATTTACTTCAACCAATCCAAACCTTGGCCATTTTCCATAAGCCCATTCGAAATTATCCATCAAACTCCAGTGAAGATATCCCTGTAGTTTTACCCCATTTTTTATAGCCTTTTGCATAGCAATGATCGTTTCATATATCCACCATTTGCGATCTTTATCCTCAGCATCAGCCAAACCATTCTCCGTTATAATAATCGGTACCTTATATTTTTCATATAGTCCTTCCAGCACAAATTGGATATCGGCTGGTTGCATATCCCAATTTAAATCGCTGAGGTTTTTGTCTGGATTGTGCACTCTCGATCCACAATAACGATTACTCTGATAATAATTTATTCCTAAAAAGTCACAATATTTTATAGTTTTATTAATAAAATAATTTTCCTTAAAATAGTTTGCTATCTTGGCACTGATCTGACTCAAAAATGCATTGTCGCCTGGATAATAATAGGCGGAGCTTTTTGCAATAGAAACCTTATATCGCGTACTTATCCCGTGAATAATTTTTGCAGATTCTCTATGCGCATATGCTAGATTATTTAGCACGCGCCAAAGCTTGTATGGACTTTGCTTTGCTGGTGGCCAATCTTGAAAATAGTAACTTGCGGAAGCGTAAACTTCGGGCTCATTAATAGTAATTACATATTTAAACCTTGATCCCAATTCGCTAACAATTTTTTTAACAAAACGCGTAAAATATTTTACATTCGATCGCTTTTCGAATCCGCCTTTTTCTGCAAACCATACTGGCAAAGTAAAATGAAACAAGGTAACAATTGGCTCAATATCTAAGCTTTTTAAGCTATCCAAATAGTCGCGATAATGCCCTATTTCTTTAGCCGACCATACACCTTCCCTTGGCTCAATTCTTGACCATTCAATGCTAAAACGGTAGGCATTCATATTCATTTTTTGTAAAAATTTAAAATCTTGAGCATAGTTTTCATAATGGTTAGTGAGCAAACCAGAAACATAATTATTAGGCTGTTTGGCATACTTTTCAATGCTAGCCCAATTTTCAAAATCACCATATTGATACTCTGCCTGGGCAGATTTAACTTTGGCATTTTCTAGCTCCCAAACAGTCCATTGATTATAATTACCGCCCTCAACCTGATGGGCAGAAGTTGCCGAACCCCATAAAAAATTTTTAGGAAACTTTAGTTTATTATCTTTTTCTTGCATAAAATTATTTATCTCGGAAGCACACTAAGTATTACGCCCAGCACATTAAATGCAACGATAATTATAATAATTACCATTATTGGCTTTGGTAGACCAAATTTTAAACGCTTTCCTTCGGATGCAATTGTATTCTCCTGCCTATTATTCAACACTCGTTCATCCGCATAGTTCTGAGATTGGTCCAAGGTTTTATTTGAAATTAAATCAATTAATTTAAAAAGTTTTTCTAAAACAGATTGTTCAATTAAATTAAACGGCCCTCTTGAATAAATGAATAATTTATCATCAATAATCTCGGCATCAAAATTACATGTTTCATCAACAAAAACAGCCATCACATCTGGAGTAAATACATATAAAGCATCACGTTCAT
>CAZTKH010000006.1:0-21766 GCA_964613925.1 uncultured Saccharimonas sp. (SeqCode) | reverse complement strand
TACAACCTTATCCTTAGGACGGATCTGCTCTATCCAGTTGAGCTACCGAGGCGTACCGCAACAATTATTGTAGCAGAAACCTGCAAAAAACAAATTTATCTTGTATATTTTTCGCTTAATGCCTGATAATCATAGGTTTCGCTATCTGAAAACCAATAATGAACCTCTTGCTCTGCTTCCTCTGGGTTGCCACTGGCATGAATAACATTTGGCGTGGACTTACCGGTTGCATCAGCATATCCAAAACTAATATGAGAATAATCTCCACGAATCGTACCAACTGGCGACGATTTTGGCTCAGTTGTACCAACCATCTTACGAACTAGCTCAACAGCATCAATACCCTCTAAAACAACAAAAATAACCGGTCCTTGCATCATAAAATTTACATTGGCATTAAAAGTTTTTTCACCACGACGAGTAATCATTTTACCGATTTTTTCATAATGTTCATAATACTGGTCTTTAGTTGGCGAAAGCATCTTAACGCCAATAATCTTTAGTCCAACTCTTTCAAATCGAGCAAGTATCTCGCCAACAATACCACGCTGAACAGCGTCTGGTTTAAAAATCACTAAAGTTTGCTGAATATTATTTTTATCGGTCATATTAGCTCCTTATTGGTAGTTACTAATAATAATTGTAGCAAAGATAAGTCTATTTTTGTTGAATACTTTGGAAAAATATTTTTTTAGTTTATGCTAATGGTATGTATATGTCTGAATTATTACTCGACTATGTTGAGCACATAGAAGTTGAAAAAGGACGCTCCTCTCATACGGCCGAAAATTATAACCTTTATCTTGAACGATTTATTGAATTTACTGATGATATTGAAGTTGAAAAGATCACATCAGAAGTAATCCGCAAATACCGATTATGGCTTAATCGCTATAAGAATAATAAAAATGAAGAACTATCAACAATTACCCAAAACTATCACCTTATTGCCTTACGTGGCTTTTTAACATATTTATCAAAACGAGACATTCATAGTCTATCCCCTGAAAAAATCGAACTACCAAAAATATCGCGAAGACAAGTAACATTTTTACATTATGACGAAATTGAGAGATTATTATCAGCAATTGATACAAATAATGAGGCCGGCTTACGTGATAGAGCCATAGTTGAACTACTTTTTTCAAGTGGTCTGCGCGTTTCTGAACTTGTTAATTTAGATAAAGATCACATAAACACAACCAGAAGAGAGTTTGTAGTAAGAGGCAAAGGACAAAAAGATCGTCCAGTCTTTATTAGCGAAAGCGCTAGTGAACATATTAGCAATTACTTATATTCAAGAACAGATAACCTTCCCCCATTATTTATTAGCTACAGCAATAATAGCGAAACGACAACAAGCGGTAACTACAAAAGACTGACCGCACGTAGCATTCAAAGAATAATAAATAAATATACTCGAATAGCTGGTATCACTAAGCACGTTAGCCCTCATACCATGAGACATAGTTTCGCAACCGACCTATTAATGAACGGCGCCGACATTCGTAGCGTGCAAACAATGCTTGGCCATAGCAGCATTGCCACAACGCAAATATATACACACGTAACTGATGAACATTTAAGAGAAGTTCATGAAAAATTTCACAGTGAAACTACTGAATAAAATATTTATACATTATTAATTGCAGCTACTTGTATAGTCACTCGGAAGATTTGTAACCATAAAATTCTTACATAAATCACCAGATGTGTAAACAGCAGCGTCGGGATATGGAAATGCGGTATCAGTTAATTTTACCCTTACTTTTACTCTTCTGAATAAATCATTTGCTCGCCCAGTTGAATCAATTTCGGGCTGGACATTATCAAATTTGACTATTGAAGTAGCATCTTTTGAGTTTTTTAGCGTAACTCTATAGTCTGAATTGTTATAGAACGATCCAATTCTCAAAAATGCCGTTCGACTTCCGCCCCCTATTGGATTAGGTAAAACTAACGAGGCGCTACACGAGTAACCGCCACTCGACAAAGAGTTTTTACATACAATTGGCGACAATGTATTTGACGATGATCTTCGGCTATCATTACTCATAGACACCTGGTTCGTCCCAACACTACTAGGATATAAAAATAACGTACTTGAATTACTATTTCCTGCAGAATTATTATTAAAGTCATTCAACCTGAATCCATTTTGATTGTCATATTGGATTAACTGGGCTTGTATAACCGATGGTCGATTAATCGGCCAATCACTACGACTTAACAGAGGTGTCTTTCCGCTATTTTGCAAGTCAATCGCCAGATTTGTCTGAGAACTTAGATTGTTAACGTTAAACCATTCAATGGCCACTGTATCAAAGTAATTTGTTGTTTCTAGCGGTATTATCTCAAATTCATTTGCCGACAAACTTCCTAAATAATCAAAAGTGTCCGTCTCGACTTTCACACAAGTATAGGCCTGATTTAATTCATCACTCGTGCCGGTTTTCACCTTCACACCCTCTTCAGTTACGGAACTACTAAGATCGGTTAGGTTTTTTATCACATCATTACAAGGCTGACTAGCTAATTCTGATGGACATTTTGTTGAATCTTCCTCGCACAACAATAAAGCCCTTTTTGCATCCTCAACCCCTGCCAAAGCCGAGTCATAGGCACTCTGCGACAAATCAGCATCGGCAGCCTGTTGTTGATCTTGCATCATTATGCCCACAAAAGACATAGTAATAATGATTATCAAAAGTGCTGAAAAAACAACAGCAAACATTGAGACCGATCCAGATTGATTATTGTTATAATTTATACTCATTTTTTACCTTTCTATTTTAACGAATTACCCGCAAGCACAACAAAATTAAAATTACTAATAGAGCAATATGACAAATCTGCACCAACTACCCCCGGGGCTTTACATTGCCAAACATTATTAACTACAGTAATTGCGTTTTGATCATTAGTTCCAAGAGTTAAATCGATGTTATATAACTGCTGACCAGTTTTTGCGTCCATGGCAGTATCGGCTGAACTTATTTTAAAACTATGAATAGCCAGGTTATGCTCACCAACTTCAAGTAATTCCACAGAATCATTTTTTACAATCTTTTTCGATTGATCGGTACAATAACTACCGCCGGCATCAATAACTTTTATTAAACGTATGGCGCTAGAATTTCCATCATATATATTAAGCCTAGTTACGTCATTTTTAACAATATCTCTGCCATAATTCCAAATATAGCTGTATTGACCAACACACAAACGACCACCCCAATCCTGTACAATATAGCGGCTAGCTGGACCAGATTTTATATCAAATGGCAGTTCAGAAGAAATTGTTGATTTAAGATCATTATTAATAGCACGTCCAGTCTGATTTACTTCTTTGAGAGTCAAGCCTTTATTATATATCGCGCCCATCTGCATAACCGTCATAGCAATTGCAAGCAATAAAATCGAAACAAACGCCATCGCCAACATCAACTCTATTAATGTAAATCCGGACTCTTTATTACAATGGTTCATATAACCTCACAATCGTACCAATAGTTACCGGCTTTTCTTGAGCATAACTGTGCCAGCAAGCATTAATATAAAAATCCACATATCCTGGGTAATTTTGTCCAACTTCAATATTTGAGCGAACAGCTTCAATCCAAATTCCATCCGCACTGGTAACCTGATTATTATTATCGTAAATTACCCTAGAAAATGAGCTAGCTTGGTTATAAACACCGACTGAAGGGTTTGTAAATAAGGCTTTTTTTGTATTTAATATAAAACTTCCATTTGGTCGCGATGGACAAGAATTTCCCTCAGCACCAAATGACTGCGAACCAGAATTATTTGTCGCAACAATATTATCATGCATATTTTTCCACTCTTGGGCAGGAGTATTTGCACCATAATTTGAAACACCTCGTTGGTAGGCTGATATATATGACGCGTTTAAAAAGCGTAGTGTTTCCGCTTGAGAATCAATCTCGTCACGAACCAACGAAATTTCAAGCGCCCGACGAGAAGCTGCCGTACCTTTATTCATAATCGCAATACCGCCAACCGCAACTAAACTAAATGTGGCCGTAGCAAATAATACTTCAATTAAAGTATCTCCCCTCGATTTATTTCTACGCCAAATATTTTTCATTAACAACCACTCGCCTCCCCAAGCGTTTCAACTCCAGCAGAACTTGACGCCCCAGCATTGATAACAACCGCCATTCTCGCACTACTAAAAAGTCCTGTTGGATTTATACACATTTTTGCCGGCTCACTTAGTCCGTTAATATTTATAATCGATTTTATGTTTGAGTCATTTATAACCGAACTTGAGCTCACAAACGTACGAATAACCCCACTTATTGGAGATTGCAAAATTAATATAGACAAAGTTGGTACACTATTTTTTCCAGGCAAAGCAAGACTTGCGCCCCATTCGATGTCTTTTTTTATCGTATCAACTGGAGAAATGCGCATATTATAATCGGTAAAAGCTTTCACATCATTAGTAGCGGAACTACTCTTTGGCGATGAACTACCAATAATATTGTTGACAGATAACGACTTACCGTCAGGGTTGACCACTATCAAACGGCCCAAAACGACACAGTCCGATTTACCGCGAGATATGCCACTATTTACACTAGTCTGCACAACCGAACCGCTCAGGCTATCGCAAATCCAACCGCTGTCACGACCATTGTTAACATTCGCTACATCAGAGTATTGTTGTTGAATAAATGATTGCAAAGAAGTCACACTATCTCTATATCTTTGACGGTTAATCGACACCCCCATTCCAACCATAATTGATGTCACTAATAAACCAGTTATTGCTAAAAATAACATGGTTTCAATAATGGTAAAGCCTTTACTTTTAATTGATTGCATTTAATATAATTATAGCATAAGCAAGTTACGAAAAATCCTAAATTAAAGTGTAAAAAAAGATATTCATAATGTAATCGCCGAACAAACCAGCTAAAAGCGCCCCCGCTATTAACAATGGGCCAAACGGCACATGAGAGTCCTTTTTCAAAACACCCTTTACCATAGCTGGTATAACAACAATGCAGCCTATCAAATTCGCTGAAAATAAAGCAAAAAAAGCCATTTTCCAATCAGCTAGCAATAACGCTAAGCCAAGGCCGAGCTTAATGTCACCGAATCCAATCCATTTACCTTTTGAAATAAAATATATTAAAAGATATAATCCACTCAAAATAAATACCGAAATAGCTATTTCAAATAACGCAGACGCCCGATTAGCGGAAAAGATAATAATCAATACGGAGTTAATTGCGCCTAATAAAATTAAAGTAAAATTTGTCAGATCAGGCAATAAAAACCATTTTTTATCATAAACAAACATGATCGCTGCCACAACTCCAGCAATTAACCAAATAATAAATCGCGATATGCCAAAAAAACTATTTAAAGAATATGGCCAAAATACGAAAGATAACACAAAAAATAACGCCATAGCAATTTCTACAGACGGCTCCAACCATCCAATTTTTGCCCTACATTTTCGACATTTTCCGCGAAGTAGAACCCAACTAACAATCGGGATCATATCAAACCACTCAAGATTATAACCACAAGATAAACACTTTGATCTATCCTTTGAAATCTTTTTATTAAATATTTTATGCAACTTTATATATTCGTTTTCGTTATAATCTTCGCCGTCAATTTTATCTTGAGCTAACTGACGAATCCGTAGTCGCCAAACAGATGCGCATGCAAAGCTACCCAAACATAGGCCGCAAATTACTAAAGAGACATATATCATAATTTCATTCATAAGCATTACTATAATAACAGAATAAAAGTAAAAAGAGGCCTATGAAAGCCTCTTTTTTATAAAATCGTTATAATTAATTACCTTGGCAGAAATAAGTACCGCTACCAGATTCAAGCTTTGTAACAACTGTATACTGTCGAGCCGAACCGGCCTTAAGTTCCTGGCTATCAGGGGTACTTGCACCACACGTACTAGCGGCCGTAACTCTAATTGTACCTTCTGGCGTATTCGTAGACGTATAGGTATTTTTACCAGTAGTCCCCGATACCACTACACTTGTTGTATTGCTAGATACATCGGTTACATACGATCTAAGCTGATCTTTTGTTGGGAATGCGCCACGATTGTTTGAACTAAAAGAAGTCACGGCAGATGAAACAATTGATACATCATTTTTACGACTGGTGTCACGTTGACTACGCTGCAAAGCTGGCAATGCCACAAAAACCATCATAAAGATTAATCCAGCTATAGCTAGAACTAAAACCACCTCAATAATCGTAAATCCTTTTTTGTTTCTTATATTTTTCATAAAACCCTACCTTTCATATGAAAATTTATCGTAAAATACTTAAACTTATAATACACCAATAAAGGTTAACCGTCTATACATTAATATTATTTACTAGGCTATAGATTGGCAATAATATCGCCGCAACCATACTACCGGCAACAACCGCCAAAACAACCATTAAAACTGGTTCAATTGCAGTTGATATGGTTCTAACCTGCTCATCAAGCTCATCTTCATAAACTTGCGCTGTCTTGCCCATCATTTCGTCAATCCTACCAGACTGCTCGCCAATTTTTATCATCTGCGGCACAAGCGCTAAAATATATTCCTCGGGCTGAAGAGATGCCGATAATGCCTTGCCGCCCTTCACCTTTTCAGAAGCCCTCGCAATACTTCTTTCAATAACCGAATTATTAACCGCTTTGGAGGTAATTTTTAGCATATCAAGCATCGTAACGCCCGAACTTAACAAGGTCTGTCCAGTACGAGTAAACCTACCCATATATAATTTTTGAAACATATTACCAAAAATTGGCATCTTTATCTTTAGATTATCAACCATTCTTTGCCCAGACTCAGTCTTTAGGTATTGTATAAAGAAATAAATACCAATACCGGTGATCATCAAAATCAACCACCAGTAATTAATAAATAAATTTGCCATATCAACCATTAATTTTGTTAAAAATGGCAATTGTTGTTTTAAATCTTTGTATAATTTTTCAACTTGTGGCACAACAGTCAATAACATAAAAGCCATAACGCCAAAAATGACGAATAAAACAATTATAGGATAAGTCATCGCACCCTTTATTTTACTTGCGATTGCTGCATCTTTTTCTTGTTGATTTGCAATCCTCTGAAGAGATTCATCCAAAGTACCAGATAATTCTCCAGCACCAACCAATGCCAAAAATACTGGATCAAATATTTTTGGGAATTTAGAGAATGAATCATATAAAGTTCTTCCGCCCTCAACAGAAACAATAATTTCTTGAATGATTGACTTAAGTTTTTTATTCTCGGTTTGTTCGAAAACCGTATGCAAACTCTGAGTTAACGGCAAGCCGGCACTAAGTAAAGTAGACAATTGTCTTGTAAAAACGATTTTATCTTTTGTTGTAATTTTACCAGTAATTTTGGCTATTATGCCCTCTTCATCCGACTGTTCTTTTATATTTAACGGAGTAAAACCTTGACTAATCAACAAACGAGCGGCGGCGTTTTCAGAATCAGCCTGAACGGTTGATTTTGTTATCTTGCTAGTTGCCTGGTCGCGAGCCTCGTAAGTAAATTTTTTCACGTTAGTTCCTCATTAACCTTTCAAATTCAGTTAAGTCAACCGCTACTTCACGAGCATTATCATAGGTAATTGTACCGCTCTGGACTAAGTTTACCAAAGTACGATCCATAGTCTGCATGCCTTGATCCGCCCCAGTTTGGATAACCGCATCTAGCTGATGTGATTTTCCTTCTCTAATAATGTTTCTTACCGCTGGGTTTGCAATCAATATTTCAGCCGCTGCAACACGACCGCCACCAATTGAAGGCACTAATCTTTGCGAACAAATTGCCATTAAGATATTAGATAGCTGTGCTCTAATTTGCGGCTGTTGATGAGGTGGAAAAACATCTATCATACGGTCTATTGATTGTGCTGCACTATTAGTGTGCAATGTTGCAAATACAAGGTGACCAGTTTCTGCAATTGTAATTGCTGCACTAATTGTTTCGAGGTCACGCATCTCGCCAATCAAAACTACATCTGGATCTTGGCGCAAACTTGATCGAAGAGCCGCACTAAAACTATAAGTATCATAGTGAACTTCACGTTGAACAACGACAGATTTTTTAGATTTATGGGTAAATTCAATTGGATCTTCAATTGTAATAATATGCTGAGATTTTTCACTATTAATTTTATCAATTAAGGCCGCAAGGGTTGTTGATTTTCCACTACCAGTCGGGCCAGTGATTAAAACTAATCCTCGTGGATAATCAGCAAAATTCATTACAACATTTGGTAAGCCAAGCTCAGAAACGCTCTTAATATCGTTAGGTATCAAGCGAAAGGCTGCAGCTAAATTACCTCTTTCATGAAATGCATTAACACGAAAACGTCCCAATGTTCCAAAAGCAAAGCTAAAATCAAATTCCTTATCCTTTAAAAGAATCTGGCGTTGATCTTGATCTAAAATAGCAAACACCAAGGTTTCAACCATTTGTTCATCAAGAGCGTTATAACCCATAATAGGAATTAACGTGCCGTCAATGCGCAACATAGGAGGCAGACCAACTTGAATATGCAAGTCAGAAGCTTTTTTGCGAACTACTTCTTCTAATAAAATCTCAATTCTTAGTTCTTGACCGTTCATATATCCACCCTTCTTTATATTGCATCTGTTGTAACACGATTAACTTCTTCTAATGTTGTAAGTCCCTGTAAAACTTTTAAGTAGCCGTCTTGGCGCATAGTCACCATACCCTGTTCTTGAGCTTTGCGCTGAATTTCAGAGCTAGTAGCTCGAGAAATTATCAATTTTTGAATTTCGTCAGTTACTTCCATAACTTCATACAATCCAATCCTACCGCTATAACCATGCGGAGCTGGGTCTTGTGGGCTGTCTATGCCTCTTACTAAAGTATAAGCGCTTTGACCGGCAAGTGGCAAGTCTTTATAGCCTAAATCTTGCGCAACACGAGCAACGTCAGCCGGGGTTTTTGGTAATAAATGTCCAACTGTAGCTAAAATATTTTGAGTTTCTATTGGGCTAGATTGATAATTCTCTCTTTTTTTTGCCACCTGCCTGACTAAACGCTGTCCAATAATTGTATTTACAGTACTAGCAATCAAAAATGGTTCAATATCCATATCAAGGAGTCGTGGCAAAACCCCTGCGGCACTATTTGTGTGCAAGGTACTAAAAACCAAGTGACCAGTTAAGGCCGCCTGAACGGCAAGACTAGCGGTTTCGCTGTCGCGAATCTCTCCAACCATTACTACATCTGGATCTTGACGCAAAATCGAGCGCAAACCATTAGCAAAAGTTAAGCCAACATCCGGATTTACCTGAATCTGATTTACTCCGTTCATCTTATATTCGACCGGATCTTCCAATGTAACAATATTAACAGCATTGTCTTTGATTTTTTTAATCAAGGCATACAAACTAGTCGTTTTACCGCTACCAGTTGGTCCAGAAGTCAAAATCATACCATTAGGTCTTTTTATGCCTTTTTGAATTGCTCTTAGTGCTCTACCTTTATAGCCCATATCGTCAAGACTGAAACTATTTCCAGATTTATCTAGAATACGAATAACCACCTGCTCGCCCCAAATTACCGGACTGATCGCAATACGCAAATCCACCTCTTTACCGGCAACTTTGACTGTAAACTGGCCATCTTGAGGAGTTCGATGTTCATCAATTTTTAGATTAGATAAAATTTTTATACGACTTACCAGTGCTGGCTCAATACTCTTTGGTAATTGCATAATTTCATTTAACATACCATCAACGCGACAACGAATCTTAAGTGAAGCCTCTAATGGTTCAATATGAATATCGCTAGCGCGAGACTTCAACGCATATTCCAAAATCGTACTTAAAGCTTTACTAATCGGTGAATCTTGAACAATCGTCTTAACCTCACGATTCGACTCCTGAGATGATTCTTCACGGCTTACTTCCGCCGCCGCATCGACACTGGATAAGTCTGTTTTATATTGATCAAGAACATGACGAACGCTTGATTCAGAGGCCATATAAACCTTAAGCGGCCTTTGAATACGACTTGAAAGATAATCTACGGCCTGAACATTGTTAGCATCAATCATAGCAACAGCTAAACGATTTTGAACTTCTGCCAAAGGTACTGCCATAAATCTTTCGGCAATATCCTCAGGTAATAATCCTAAAATAGCCTGATCAATCAAACTATTAGATAAGTTAACATAGGGAACACCCGAAACCTGAGCAATTGCATGAGTCAATAATTCATCATCAACAATACCGTTGGCGGTCAATAATTCAATCAACGGCTTCTTTTTTTTCTGAGATTCTTTTTTTGCCTCTTCGAGGACGACACTGCTAACAAGCCCCTCTTCAATCAAGAGCGTTACTATTTTATTTTGAATATCGCCAGTTAGAAGTGCCATCAGCTAGTACTCCTATTATCAAGACCCACTTTTTACAGTACTATCGCTACCAATAATATTGATTGGAACGGTTGGGTTTATCGCCTGATCATTAAAAATTTCTTTGCTTGGCTCAACAACAGTCGTTTCAATACGGTCGATAGTTTTTACTTTTACAGAACCGTTATAAACATCTCCAAAAATAGCCTTGGCTATGAAAAATGATAAAATTACGCTAACCGAAGCAATCAAAACGACCATAGCTATATCAGTTTTTTTCATTATTTAACCACCTTATCTTTTAGTTGCACAATTCGCGCTGGTTCATAATACGCTTGTCCGTCTATTGTCATAATGCTTTTGTCGCCTTGACCTTCAATTCTCAAGCTAACAATATCTATTGTGCGGATTGAATTTTCTAGATTTTGTAAAGCTTTTTTGAGAGCTAACTCATTTCCAGTAGCTGAAATACTAAATGTTATATTCTTTTGAAGATATTCACCGTTATTATCTGCGCTAATAAAAGCACCCTCTTCTTGCAAAAACTCTACTCCAACGACCGGATTAATTTTTATCGAGTTCAATATTAACCCATCAACATTGGACAATAATTTATCCTGCAAAGACGAGCCAAGTGCTGACGAGTTTGCATCTGATGGCAAGGCATCCAGAATAACCTGAATCGCCTTATCGTCAGTTTTTGCTTTTAGTTTTGCCAGTGACTGATTGGTATCCAACACCAAAATTTGCGATTCTAATTCTTTAATATTTTGATTATTACTCTTTAAAATAGCTACTGTTTTATCTTTTTCCGCCAAAACACGCTCGTTAAATAAAAGCATCTGAGTTAAGAACATAATGCCCACCAAAGCAACCCCAAAGACAATAGACACACAAGCCACCCACAAAAACATCGTTCGATTTGCTTTCATGATTTGATTGCGTTTTCTAAATGCGACATTCTTTGGTTGCATATTATTCAGTCTCCTTTAGATCCGTAGCTCGGCTTGAAAAAATACTAGTTGGCATACCAAGATAAGAGTCTGTGACATTACCATTAATCGATATAGCTATGGCAATCTTTTTAGACGATGGTGAGAATAGTTCTGGAGCGTAATTAAAACCAATAGTGAATCTTAGCATTTTTGTTCCAGTATTATCTTCACCGTAACTAGTATCGCTAATGCTAACATTGGAGGCAACCTGAACGGATTTTTCGACATTCTGATTGTCCGTATATTTTAAAGTTGCACTTTCAATAGTCTTCTTGAATATTTCCAAGGCAACATAACTATTAGAGGCCTGGCCGTCAATTGTAATCGTTTCCAATTCAGAATCTATAGATAGATTAGTAATTTGAATTTTATTTGGCTCTGGTGGAATAATTTTTCCTAAAACATCAAAAATACGAGAATCAATTTTCTTGTTGTTATTAAGCGAAGACAAAACCGACAACTGATTTTGAATCGTTAAAGTTTTACTCAGGTCAGCCACCGATTCAAGTTTTGAATTTTCGTCTTTAATTGCACTGTCGGCAAGATTGTTTCTTACTGTTTGTATGGCAAAAACATAAATCGCCAAGATCGTTACAACTACCAAGGACATAACACCAATAAAAACCGCTACGCCGATAACCCTTGATCGGGTTCTTTGAGCTTTGATTAGCTCTTGTTTTACATCTGGTATGAGATTAATTTCAATCATTATTGATTTTTCCTCTCAGCCAAACCAATTACTGTAGCAAATTCTGAAGCAATCGATCCAAGTTGTTGTTGATCAGATTGAGAAACATGCACTCTTTGCCAAGGATTAGCCAAACTTGAAGCTACGCCAGTTTTTGCTGATATATATTCGCCTAATTTTGGAACAACGGCCGAAAAACCAGATAGCAAAATACCCCCAACTGGCGTATTTGGATAACGAGTTTGGAAAAATTTAATAGATTTGATTAATTCAGTTGCGAAATTATCAAGCGTACCCTCAATAGCCCGATAAACTTGTCCTTCAAGTCTGTCTGGGGCTAAACCAAATTTGAGAATAAATTGTCGAGCTTGATCTTCTTGAACATTAAGATTCTGCACAGCCGATTTAATCAAAGATCCTAAACCAGTTGGAATGCTACGAACTAATCTTGGAGAATCACCAAAAGTTATTGCAAGGTCGGTTGAATGCTCACCCATATCAATTATTAATCTGGCATCATTCACACCAGACGGTAACAACGAACGGACCATAGCAATTGAATCTGGCTCTGCAGCAATTACGTTAAAGCCCAAACTTTCAATAAATTCAAGTCGCTCTTCGGCATAAGCATTTGGCGTGCTAGCTAACAAGACCTCTTGTTGCTTTGGATCATGCAATGACTGCCCCAAAAGTGCCCAGTCGACTTTTGTCTCATTAATCGCGGTTGGGATATATTGATCAATTTGATATTTGATTGAATTTTTTAACTCCGCCTCAACCATATTTGGAACATCAATAACCGTAGTAAAAGTTTTGTTTGAAGGCATACCAATGACAACATTCTTGGTCTTGATACCACTCTGCCCGATCGCCGTCATAATTACTTCACCAAGTCGTCGCAAACCTTCAGCTGAATTACTAGAAGTTATTTTTTCATCTACCGGTGCATAGCCATAGTGAGACAAAGACCAATTTCCCGAAGCAGATTGAGAAAGCTGCACTACCCTAATTGCGGTAGTACCAATATCTAATGCAAAAAAGTCGCCCAAACCCTTTAATAATGTCATATTGTCTTTTATTATACATAAGCTTTAACAATAAAAGCAAGTAAAACGATTATATTAAAATCTAGGTGGCAATTCAGTTAAATAAACTGACTGTGCTTTTGGATTATTTTTTGCAAAATTTTCAGCCCATAAAAATGTATCAGCACGAAGATTAAATATTTCAGCTGGGTCTCCACTATTATTTCCAGTACCAGAGCCGGCAGTTCTTCTCAACATAAGACTGTTTGTCGATACCGGACCATTGACTATCAATTGATTAGCACACAAAGATGCGCTTAAATTTCCAACGATATTTGCACATGTATTAATCGTGTCAGACGCAACAAGCCAAGCATCAATGTTCGTAACATTATCTTGTATATTAATATTATTAGCGATAATTATCAGTTGAGGCAGTTGGCTAGAATTCATATACTGAATATCTTCATACAATTGATTGCCCGTGATTGTTACAGTACCATTGACTTTTAATATAACAGTCTTACCGGCCGCTAAAGTACTTCCAGACAAGGTAATGTCTCCAGCCGCCGAGTTACCAGGAAAACTAGCCGATAAATTTGCAAGCACTTTATTAATCGGCCCATAATTACCAATTGTATTAACTGCACCAGAACAAGTCGAAGCATTTGAAGGTACATTGGTAAAACTTAAACGACTATAGCCACAGGCAGTTGCTGGATTCGGCCTAGAAAAAGCCGATCCAGATGCCATTCCGGTAATAGAATGGTTTGCAAAAACACCATATTCAGTCCAACTACCAAATAAATTACCAGCTTTGTTAGATAAGCTAGTGCTAATTAGCCCACCACTAATTGTATTTCCGCCCCAAACCTGAACTTTTGGTTTCTTGCCAATAGTAATACATATCGGCCCAAATTCCGCAGGTCCATTGTCGCTATCTGATTTAGGAGTAACCGTAAGTGTATAGCAGTATTTTGTGCCAACTTCCCCACTGGCAACTACTGGCATGTTTTGACTAGGCGTATAAGTCGTTGATTGTGGGTTAAAAATTACATTACTACCACTCCCCAAAGATGTTGACGATCTGACTGAGCCATTTGGATTATATACTCTTTCAATCAGACTCCAATTAGATGCTCGACTTTGTGTTGAGCCTTGATTTTCAACACTTGGATTAACAGTAAATGACGAGCCGTCTTCTAAAACCCCAGACGGATTAAGTGCAATTCTAGGAACTAGAGTATATTGATATGGTATATATATACAAACGTTATTACCAGAACCACTAGTTTTATCGTCATTTCGAGTATACTCAACTTGTTCACAAAGAGTCTTGCCAACATCTTCTGGCGTTACTTTGTAAGTTGCAAAATCAGTAATAGTTCTAATCACCCCCAGACCCTGGCCACCCTCAGTGCGACCTTTCGCCTGCCTAGACCAACCTGATATACCAGTAACTTTTAGCCAACTAATAATAAAGTCGGTTGTATAGGTCGGCCCATCATTTTTGACTTGGTGATTCCAGACAATCATATCACCTGGTTTAGCTTGGGTTTTTCCGGCCTGACCATTAACAGTTACTCCTGTAGTGGCGGTAATTTTCCAATTTGGCCTTACATAAGCACAAGCCTGCCCAGACGAAGCGTCTACTCCACCAGGCGACGCATGGTCTATATGGGTCCATACGCAAAAAGTCTTTCCTGCATCGCTCGCCAAAGCGGTATAAGAAAAATGATTTGTTGGACCGACATCACCATTAATTGAAATAGGTCCAGTAGATCCACTCCAGTTAACAGATTTTTCACCGCTGTAAAGTATTGGGCCAGATCCATTAGCAAATCTTACTAAATTATGCCAACGCACTGTTTGGCCGATACCAGGCTCGATAGTTACAGTTGAAGCGCCTACACCAAGCTCACCAGTTGACACACCACCATCAATCGCTGCACTAACTTTTGGTTCAGCCGTCCAAGAAGATGGTAAACCTGGCAAATCGCCAATAGGATTACCACAATTTCGTTTTATCATATAATAAATTATTGAAGAATTATTTTTATCCACAAAAACAATTGCTCGTTGAGTGTCGTTTTCCTGATAAGTAATAACGTCTTCGACAGTCCCACTATAAGGAACTGTTTTTGTATTAATAGAAAAGCTCTTCAATTCATCATTGAGATAATTTACGCCATCAATTTTTGTTTTCCAATCAGCCAAATCAGAGTTATCTGGTCTATTGTTGTCCCAGGGCTCTCCACGCATTGTTTGTATTATATAATCAGCACCTATCTTGTCGTTTGCAGTTGCAGCCTCAAAAGCACTACCGCTGTAGTAATATCGGCCATAATATAACTGTTCTATAAAAAAAATAAAATTCTCTTTACTATTTACCCAAGCAGGTATTCCATCATCTGCTGCACTATCACTCCTTTTAATAACCCTGCGACCAGAAGAATATGATTTTCCAGTAAAATAGCCTACCCCGAACGCTCTATTTGTTGCCTGTGAAATGCTAAAAATCGACAAAGATAAAAACAAAATCAACACCAATAGGCAAAAAATCTGAATTTTATTATCTTGAAAATAATGCTGATATTTAAAAATTTTATTCTTGTTCATTTAACGGCCTTAAACTTTTTACATATGCAGAATAATACTCATAATCAATTGTATCTTCTTCGTTATCAGAAAGCCTATCTAGATATAACTGATAATATTTAGTTGCATTCTCAATATTCCCTAATTTTTCTTCATAAAATGCGATGGTATAGGCTGATTGTTTTGTTTTTTCATATTGCTCTGCCTGATAAGCATACTCAAGAGCCTTAGAATAATCATTATTACCAACAGAAGCTCCTGATAATAAAGCCTTTTCTATATATATAGATGATTTAACTTTTGAATCAACGGTTGCTTGGAGTTTCTTATCAAGAAAAGACTGCCCCGAACTAACTCCATTTTTTTGTACCTCGGCATCTAATTGTTGTTTAATATCTGACAAGTCAATTTCTTGAACAGGCTTGTTACTAAATAAAAATATATATAAAATCGCAGCTATAAATAACGTTGATAAAAAAAATAATACAAAAATAAGCCATTTTTTTCTTAAATGATTACTCTTTACTTTCTTCTCGGCTAATTTTTTCTCTTTTTTATTGTAACCCACTACCAATATTCCTTATGTTTTTGTAATTTAATAATAGCATAACAATTAATACTTTTATATAGAAGTGGGTCAAGACCATAGTTGTTATTATATGTAAACATACTAATATATGATGTATAATAAAACATAAGAAATAATAAAAAACGAGGATATTATGGATTACCAACAACCGACTCAACAGCCAGTGCAACAACCGGTACAACCACCAGAACAAAAAATTAAAAAAGTTAAAAATATTTTCAAAATCACAACCGTAATTTTTATCATTATTTCACTTGCTTTATCGGGCTATATTGTTTTTCAATATATCAGCCAAGCCAGTAAGTCAAACTCTAACAACAACCAAAATAATAACGTTGAAAATGTCTCAAAAACCGAATTAGACAAAGACGCCTCAGTTCGTAGTGTAATCGATTCAATTAAAAAAGATATCGAAGACGCCATGCTAATAAAACACGAAAACGGCGGTTCAGAGCAATTCATATCATACAATAAAGCCTATGATGCCAACTTCCCTATATATAAATCAGATTCAGCAAAAACTGGCATGCCTCTTGAAAAATCCTATGAAATAAGTAAATATTTTATACAACCAGAAACAGATGCAACAAAAGAAAAACTAACCAATACTGCAAAAAACGTATTGTCGTCAATGGGTTTTGTTGAATATAAAGACGCAAACACAGAAGATGGATATTTACCACTTGCACCAATGTCAGCACAGTACATAAACAAATCAACAGGCGTTTTATGCGCCATCAGTCAAGCAGTATCATACATTACTTGTGGCAATACCTCTTGGCTAAGTGAAGAATATGTTTCTCTACTAAACAATTTAGCCGAAGCATACAAAGAAAAACAAAAATCATATCCTATATTTATAATGAGAAATAAAGCAGAGATCAAAAACAGTACTGTATCACCATACCAAACCATAACAGTAGTTTTTGGAAACGCTGCTCAGTTATTCTATCGCGCTAGCAATACATCAAAGTGGGTATACTTCACCGCAACACAAAATACCATCGGTTGTGATCGATATAATACTCAAGATTTAAAAAATGCATACGCTAGTGATACATGTTATGATTCTTCACTAAAAACAACCAGAAAAGTCCAAGAATAGCGAATAAGTCGCAAATCAAATTATTGATATCGTACGCTAGAAATGGCGTGCGATATTATTTTTGTGATAAAAATAATATAATTCAATTAAGCATAAAAATAACGGCAGGATATTAAATACCTTGCCGTTTTAGCATATCAATTTAGTTATTATTAATATAATTTAAAATATATATCATAAGCAGTTAGCTAAATATTTAATCATTTCTCTCTGTTATGCTATAATACACACCATGAGTTTATCAATCGGCATCGTCGGTTTGCCAAATGTCGGCAAATCAACTTTATTTAATGCATTAACCAATAATGATATTTTGGTTGCTAATTACCCTTTCGCAACAATCGAACCAAATACGGGCATTGTTCCAGTTCCCGACCAGCGCTTAACTGAATTAGCAAAATTATATAATACTAAAAAAATAATTCCCGCCACAGTTACTTTCGTAGATATCGCCGGGCTAGTTGCCGGTGCTAGCAAAGGCGAAGGTCTTGGCAATAAATTCTTGGCCAATATTCGTCAATGCGACGCCATTATTCATGTAGTGCGCGCTTTTTATGACGACAATGTCGTTCATGTATCCAACAGAGTAGACCCACAAAACGACATCGAAATTATCAATACCGAATTGATTCTTGCCGATATTCAAACTATCGAAACGCGCCTTGCAAAAGTTATCAAAGATTCAAAAGCTCAACCAAAACTAAAAGATTCTGTTACATATTTGAATAATTTAATTTCTCAACTGCAAACTGGCGCTATGTTATCTTCAATCGCAAATCTTGATATGGAAATTCTTGGCGATCTACATTTATTAACTGCCAAACCTGTTATTTATGCTTTTAATATAGACGAAGAAACCCTAAATAACACTCCCAAAAAAGAGACGTTAATTCAAATTGTCGCGCCAGCAAAAGTCGTCTTTATTTGTGCAAAATTAGAAGAAGAAATAAAAGGATTATCACCAGAAGATGCAGCTGAATTATTAGCAAGTTACGGAGTTAAAGAAACTGGCTTAGCCCAATTAATTCACACAGCCTATGACATATTAGGTTTACAGAGCTATCTTACCGCTGGAACTGATGAAGTTCGAGCCTGGACAATTAAACAAGGCGCCACCGCCCCACAGGCCGCTGGTGTAATTCACACTGATTTTGAAAAGGGATTTATTGCCGCACAAATCGTCGATTATGACGACCTAATGATGGCCGGTTCCGAAGTTGCCGCCAAAAGCGCTGGTAAAATGCGGACCGAGGGCCGTGATTACGTCATGCGCCCCGGCGACATCGTCGAATTTCGCTTCAACGTCAGTAAATAAAATCGCTCTTGATTACCCTTTGCCCCAGCTACATCGCTGTCGCGCTTGCTAATAATCATAAAATATTCACGCGACCATTCTTCAAAATCTTTTAGAATTTGGCGACGAATTGAATCGTTTTTTATAACACCTTTATTTGCTTGGCGCTTACCTGCCTCAAATTGCGGCTTAACCATAGCAACAATTTCGGTTTTAGCGTCAGATAAATTTTTTGCAATGTGTGGCAAAATATCACGTAAACTAATAAAAGAAACGTCGATCAGAACGATATTAGGCTTATTCTCAAGATAAAAATCACGAATATCAGTTTTTTCGTGCAGCTCAATTTTTGGATTACCTCTCAGCGACGAGTGTAATTGTTCAGTACCAACATCAATTGCATAAACTTTTTGCGCACCATTTCTAATCGCATAATCAGTGAAACCACCAGTACTGCTGCCAACATCAAGTACAATTTTTCCCCTAAAATCTAATTCTAAAATCTTTGCAACCGATTCTAATTTTAAACCAGCTCGGCTAACATATTGATTTTCAGCAATCAGTTCAATTTTGGTATTTTCATCAACAAATATACCCGATTTTGTAAAAATCCGACCATTTACCAAAACTTTTTCAAGCTTTATCCAATTATCAGCCTGCGAACGACTCGAAATTAGCCCACGCTTAACCATCTCAACGTCTAATCTATTTTTCATAATTAAATCCCTGATTATTAAACGTTGCCACAACTTTTTTCTTTAAGACAGACAAACAAAATAATTGCATCTCCTGGATTCTAATTTCTTCGTCCGGCTTTAAGTTTTCAAAATTAGTTATATGCGGATGATTAATTTTTGAACAGCCAATTATTAGTTCATCACCTTCATAATGAATAGGCTTATTTGATTCAAAATAATTTATTGAAAAACTTTTATCATAAGCGATTCCTAATTTATCAGCTGTTACAATTGCATTTGCAAAAACACCTGGCTCGATATAATGCACCGGCATCACTTCGGTGTCATGGTTTTTTCCAAATAAAACGGGACATCCTGTCTCGCCGCTGATTGGCAACCAATCTTCAGCACCTTGGGATATCCCATTTATAAAATCGCTTAGTTTCTCTTCTGTAATGTTACATGGCGGCAAAATCGTAATATGTGGCGGTAATTTAGAAAACTCTTTACCAACCTCAACCGGCTCTAAACAAGCCGTTAAAACATATTTAGACTCTTGGCTATTTCTTTCGCTCACGATAGGCGCCAGTCTCGGTATCAACCGAAACCACATCACCAGTCTTGATAAAGGCTGGAACCCGAATGACTAATCCGGTTTCTAATGTAGCATCCTTAGTTACGCTCGTACTAGTATCTCCTTTAACAACATTCTCGGTCTGAGTAACTTCCAAATAAATATTTTTTGGAAGTGAAATATTAGTAATACTGCCGTTAAATGATTGCAAAGTAATATTTTCACCCTCTTTAAGGTATCCTGCAGATTCATCAACTAAATCTGAAGAAAGCTCAAATTGTTCAAAAGTTTCTGGATCCATAAAGAAATAATTTGTATCATCTTTATAAAGATACTGGACCGTTTGGTTAGTAACTTCAGCAGATTCAATTTTTTCCTGCCCCTTAAAAGTCTTTGGGATAACACTGCCGTCGATTAGGTTTTTAACCTTAACGTTAACAATGCTACCGCCACGGCCCATAACTTTTTGGTTATACTCAATAACCCGAAATGGCTTGCCATCAATCTCAATAACAACACCTTTTTTTAATTCTGTTGGTGAATATGCCATAAACTATTATCCTTGAATAATAAATGGTAACAATGCCAAGTGACGAGCACGCTTAATGGCGGTTGCTAGTTGTCGTTGTTGTTTTGCACTTAAACCAGTTTTGCTAATTGGTTTAATTTGTCCGTAAATATCAATAAAGCGCTGCAAAGTTTTTACATCCTTGTAGTCAAAATAGACTGGCGCATCTTTCTTAAATCGTTTTGCTATCATATTTTTCTTCTTTCTTAATCCTTAAAAAGGAATCTCACTTAAATCAATTGGTTTATCGTCGATGTCTTCAATCACAACATCTTCAGTTTTTTTGCTAGTTGAACGTGATGAACTAGCTGATGAATCTTTTCCGCTATTAGAGTCACTTGGGCCATCCAAGAAAGTAACATCAGTTGCAGTAACTTCAACGCTACTACGTTTTTTGCCAGTTTCTTTGTCGTCCCAGCTATCTTGCCTTAATCGGCCTTGAACAAGAACGCGGCGTCCTTTTCCAAGATATTGCATAACCAATTCGCCCAATTTTTCCCAAGCTGTAACGTTGAAAAAATCAGCACTATCATCTTGACCAACACGGTCAACCGCAATGCTAAAACTTACAATTGTCTTGCCTGATGGTGTCGTACGTTGCTCTGGATCGCGAGTTAGGCGTCCCATTAAAATGACTTGGTTGATACTTTTTGCCATAGAATTACTCCTCTTCGTTTGTTTCTTCTACAGTTGATTCGCTTGCTTTAGCTTCTGCAAGAGCTTTTCGGCCCCGTAAATCAGCTAAAGTTAATAAATAGCGTAAAATCTCTTCAGTAATATTAAGAGTATTGCTGATCTTTAGAGGTGCAGTTGCTGGTAGTTTAACCTCAAAATAAACATAAACCGCAAAATCTTCGTGGTTTATAGCATAAGCCATGCGCTTTTTGCCCCAGTTGTCTTCTTTGATAATTTCGCCGCCGTTAGAAGTAATAAGATCGCGCACCTTTTTTAGTGGCTTATCAATATCAGCTTCCAGGTCGGGGTGAACTAGAACTGTTAGTTCATATTCTTTCATAGTTTTCCTCCTTTGGAATCCTTATGGATGCTTGCGTTCAAGCGCAAGCTGAGTTAATAACTTGTTTATTATAACAGATTGTATAAGATAAATCTAGAGATAATAATCTGCTTTTATAGGCAAAAGTATACAAAATACAGTTTTTAAAATATTAATCTCCATTTTCTTTCTTTCAGTAAAGAAACAAATTAAGTCATACTTTTGTAATCAAAAGTA
>CAZTKH010000005.1:16178-21953 GCA_964613925.1 uncultured Saccharimonas sp. (SeqCode) | reverse complement strand
GTTATTTACACGGTTCACTACTGCCAAAAAATCCCGCAATAGCTGATTTTTTAATCAAACAAGCAGCCATAAATAAATATGGTAAATTTGAAGGCAAAAAAATTGACGACAGTTTATGTAATCTTGCCCGAAAAGAAGCATTAAAAAGACCAAGATGACGAGCTTACGGTATTGGAATAATATTTATATAAAAAGATATTTATAATATAAGTATTTTTAGACTATTGTTTTATATCTATCATTAAATCTCGAAGTTTTTTGACTTAAAATCACTATAATATCTACCGCTAATTGCAGTAAACTTTAATACACAGTAGTCAGGATCTGTTACGCCAAGAGGATAATAAAGTTCGTCGCCAGTTTGCCATATTTTCTCTTTACTATTTATGTCATTAAGAACTTCCATAGTACCTTTTAGCATTACTCCTCTAAAAAATCTATCATTGTAAAAATAAATGCAAGCTTTGGGGTTTTTAATATATTGTCCAACCCTCATTGAGGATGTATTAGTAGAAAAATAAAAACTCTTAAAATCATCTCTTTCTCTAAATTTTAACATTGCCTTAGTATTTGGAAAACCGTCATCATCTATCGAACTAATTATCGTTATGTTGCTTTTTACAATTAGCTTATTTACCGTATCCTCTATATTGCCCATATTTCCATCCGTCTATTATTTCACTCGTTACTTGTTATATTATGGTCGGGGTGATCCGACTTGAACGGACGACCTCAGCGTCCCGAACGCTGCGCGCTACCAACTGCGCCACACCCCGCCATAAATTTTATTTTACACCATTTATAGTTATTAGAGTTAAAGGCTTCAACCAGCAAATAATTAAAAATCACTTGCTACTATGTTAAAATTTAAATACCCCCTAGCACTGAAGGGAGTTTTGCGTTATAATTTTTCAAGTACACACCATATCGGGGTGTGGCGCAGTTGATAGCGCGCTCGGTTTGGGACCGAGAGGCCGAAGGTTTAAGTCCTTTCACCCCGACCATAGAAAAAATCCTAGGCTAAAAGTCTAGGATTTTTTCTATAGTTCCTAGTAGTAAAAGACTTAACTTTCGCCAAAGGCCAAAGGTGAGACCAGCAAGTCTGCTGGTCGCAAGGAAACCTTCCGATGCAAACTATGTTTGCAATCGTGAAGTTTAGCGGTCGCGAAACGCGACTAAGTCCTTTCACCCCGACCAAATAAATAAGACTATTCGGCTGAATGGTCTATTTATTTCTAATAATCTATAATTCCAAACCAATCGGACAATGATCCGAAAAAGCACACTCAGGATAAATAGTTACATTTTTTACACATTCTGCTAGCTTTTTTGAAACAAAAATATAATCAATTCTCCAACCCATATTTCTCTCTTTTGCATTAAAAGCATATGGCCACCAAGTATAATTACCGCTAGATTTATCTAATTTTCTAAAACTATCAACAAAACCTAAATCAATAACCCTATCGATTTGCTGTCGCTCTTGTTGTGTAAACATAATATTATTTTTATTTTGCGTTGGCCTAGCTAAGTCAATTTCTTGATGAGCAATATTAAAATCACCAAGAACAATAACCTTTTGATTTTTTATTTTAGCTAATTTTTCTATAAGCTTGTTATAGACATTTAATTTGTAGTCAAGGTTTTCTTTTTGCCTACCACCATGTGGAATATAAACATTTATTATCGTCATTTCACCATAATTTAATTCAATTATTCGGCCTTCATTATCAAATCGCTCAATATCTATTTTCTTATTAATTAAACTAGAAGTTTTTTTGCAATAAATCGCAGTGCCGCTATAGCCTTTTTTATTTGCAGAATTAAGGTATAAAATGTAGCCAGAAATATTTGTTAGTTCTTTTGGCAAACTTACTTCATCAACCTTAATTTCTTGAAAACAAAGCACATCCGGTTTTTGCTCGTTAATAAAATTAATCAAACCTTTTTTATGAGCCGATCTGATTCCATTTACGTTACAGGATATTACTTTCATTAAACTAAGTCTTTCAAGATGAAATGCTATACGCCACCACTTTTTAGACTGATAAATCGCGTTTTCTAAATATCATCAACGCAACAACCGAAACAATAATAGTAAATCCACCTAAAACAAGAATTGAATAATCAGGAATTACGTTCTTTGCCAATAATTCTGAACCATTAAAATAATGAAAAAAACTAAAATATTTTATATTAACAAAATTATTATTTAGTGCCGAAACAACGCTAAGTACATACATGATAACCAATAAGCCACCAGATATCATACTTGCCCTACCTCTTTCAGAACAGATAGTTGAAAACAAAACAGCTAATGAATATATCGCTGAAACAAACAAGAATGACACAAGCGTAGCAGTAAAATAATTTGCAAATGCATAATCAATGCCATGTATACAAGCCAGCGGAATCGCACCGAATATACCAATAAAACAAAACAATGCAAGCATGCCTAACCCAGCAAAATATCTCTCAAAGAACACCCGAGATCTCTTAACCGGTAGCGAGATAATCGTCTCAATAGTTCCCTTTTCTATTTCATTAACAACAATATAATTTGCAAGAGATATAGCAAGAATAATTGCCAATATTGGCCACATCATGCCCAAATATTTACTTGAAAGAAAAACCTCAAAATTGCCAAAAGATAACGAACTAATATCCATATTGAAAGCCTTAAAAAGTTCCGATGGAAACACCTTCATCAATTGGTCAACCTTATCAGCCTGACTTTGAATAGATGGAAATATTGCAACAAACATCTCCATAAAACCAATTGAAGCTATCGAATATATCAAAAATGGCTTAAATTTGTCCCGAATCATTCTTCTGCCAAAAGCAAACATTTTAATTATTCCTTTCATAAAACTTCATAAACACATCCTCAAGTGATGCATGTGTTATTTCTAAATCTTTAACATCGTGTCTAGAAATGACTCTTAGTATTGGATTGATATCTCCGCTAACGGTAATTAACAACCCGCCGCCAAAAGATTCGATTTTGCTCACACCTTTTATATTAAACTCGCCTGCAAAAAATTTATCGTTAAATATAACTTCAATTTTATGTAGCTTCTTTTCACTTAAGGATTCTATTGTTTCAACTGCAACTAATTTTCCTTCTTTAATTATTGCAACTCGACTGCAAATTTTCTCAATCTCAGGTAAGTTATGCGAAGAAATAAGAATGGTCGTACCATGATCTCGCATTTCCATAAGAACCTTGTGAATTTCATATTGCAACAATGGATCTAGCCCAACAGTAGGCTCATCCATAATTAATAATTTTGGTTCATGCATTAACGCTAAAATTAGTCCTAATTTTTGTTTGTTTCCGGAAGATAAATGCCTAAATTTTATATTAGGATTAAAATCAAAGCGCTTAATCAACTTATCAACTATCGTCGATTTGCCTCTAACATTTTCAAAAAATCTTATATGATCCCATCCAGTCCAATTATCATATAGTTTAACATTACCCGGAAGATAGCCGATATACTTCTTTGCAGTTGTTGAATCCTTTGACATGTCATAGCCAAAAACCTTAATCTCTCCATCGGTTGGATTATTATAACCCATTAAACAGCGAATTGTTGTACTTTTTCCAGCACCATTTGGCCCCAAGAAACCAAATATTTCACCCTTTTTCACTTCAAAATTAATTCCATCAACGGCATGTAACTTGCTAAAATATTTTTTTAAATTTTTTATTTCAATAACATTCGTCATAACATTAATGACTATATTCCATTTAATTGTTATTAACAAATATGATAATTAAAATAACCCCATAACTGAGGTTATTTTAATGATTAACTATATATCTGTATTATATCACAAATTCAATAAAAAGTAAATGCTAAGCTTATTTAGCAAACTCAACTGCTCGAGTTTCACGAATAACGTTTACTTTGATCGTACCAGGATATTGCATAGTACTCTCAATCTTTGTGGCAATATCACGAGCAAGCTTAATTGCGCTCAAATCGTCAATCGCTTTTGGACTGACAATAACGCGAACTTCACGGCCAGCGCTAATAGCAAAAGCCTTATCAATTCCGCTAAATCCAAGCGCAATATTTTCAAGATCGCGCATACGTTCTGCAAAGTTTTCAGCACTAATATTTCTAGCACCCGGGCGTGATGTGGAGATGGAATCGCAAATACGTACAATCAAAGCTTCGGTCGTCGTAGCCTCAATGTCGTCGTGATGCGCTTCAATAGCGTGAGAAATTTCTTCGCTCATGCCATATTTTCGAGCCAATTCAGCTGCAATATGATGATGCTTTCCCTCGATTTTATGAGTGACAGCTTTGCCAACATCATGCAATAAAGTTGCAATTTTGGTCGTTCGAACATCGGCACCGATTTCTTCAGCAATTAATCCAGCCATATGGGCCATTTCAACACTATGTCTTAAAACGTTTTGTCCATAACTAGTGCGGAATTTAAGTTCGCCCAATAATCGCAACATTTCTTTTGGAATACCAACCACACCAACTTCCCTTGCGGCATCTTCACCGGCTCGGTTAATCTCTTTGTTGATCTCGGTCTCGGCTTTTGCCACAATTTCTTCGATGCGTCCTGGATGGATACGTCCATCTTTCATCAAGAGTTCAAGACTCATACGAGCAACCTGACGACGAACTGGATCAAACGAACTAAGAATAATCATACCTGGCGTATCATCTACTAAAATATCAACACCAGTAGCCCTTTGAAGTGCTTGTATGTTACGTCCTTCTTTGCCAATAATGCGGCCCTTCATCTCTTCATCTGCTAATTTAACAGAAGTAACAGTCCTCTCAGCAGTAACCTCAGATGACATTCGTTCCATTGCGGTAACTAAGATGGTCTGAGCTAATTCCTCGGCATCTTCTTTGGTATCATTTTGAAGTTTATTTACCAAATTAATCAAATCTTGCTTAATATCACGCTCTGTTACTTCCATTAGTTTTTCGACCGCTTCAGTCTTGGATAGTTTTGCGATTTTTTCAAGTTTATCTTGTTGCTTTACTCTAATGTCGCGAATCTCGTTTTTTAATTCCTCAACACTGCGTTCTTCGTTGCGAAGCTTTTCAGCACGCTTATCAAGCTCGTCAATTTTGTGATCCAAAACAGATTCACGATCAGCCAAGCGATTTTCAGTTTTTTTCCACTCTGCCCGTCTTTCATTATCGAGTTTTAAGGCCTCGTCTTTTGCCTTTAAAATAATTTCGCTGGCTTTTGTATGTGCAAGCGCAATCTCTTTTTCAGCCTTACTTTTACTACTATTTTTTCGTTGCTTATCATAAACAACAGTACCGCCAATACCAACAGCTAAACCGATAATGGCAGCAATTATTCCTTCTATCATGTTGCACCCTTTCCTCGCAGAGACAAAAACTATTATCCATAAAAATAAATTAGTAAAATTATAAAAAATAATTTGCCAAAGCGTAGATTTCAAAAAATATTCAGAGTCTAAATAAAATAGACTAATTATATAGTAACTGGTTACTTGCTATTTAGGCAAGCAATTTGATGTAAAAAATATTTTTATTTTCTTGGAGTTGTTATATGAGCATCACTACCATAAATTGGCATGATGATTTTTTCATTCACGCCAGCTTCTAGCTTTTTTAATGCTATATCTTGCCAAGCTTCACCGGTAGCGCCAACAATTGGAATATTTTCAGAATCCGCAATCGTATTCATAACGGTCAATCCAATCCTTAAGCCAGTAAAGCTACCCGGACCTTGAAAAACGCCAATTGCCAAAATATCCGACCA
>CAZTKH010000005.1:8003-16078 GCA_964613925.1 uncultured Saccharimonas sp. (SeqCode) | reverse complement strand
CCAAAAAGAGCCTCGCCAACCAGTCGGCCAAAAGATTTCATTTCATCTTCATTTTTTATCTGTTTTATCATCTAAAAATATTATATCACCTAGCACTTTTTTATCAGGTGTTTTACAATAGGCACAAGCATTATGCGTATTTCCGATTTTACAATGGAAAAACTGCTCCTTCGTAGTGGTAAAGTAACGGAAGAGCAATTACAAAGCCTCAAAGATGAAGGCGTTAGTTCAAGGCACTCTTTACAAGAAATTGCACTTGAAAATAATATCTTTAACGATGTCTCTTTGGCAAAAATATTCTCTGATTACGCACAAATCCCCTACATTGAAGTCAACCCAAACGATATTACTAGCGATATTCTAAATAAGATCCCCGAGCATATCGCAAAACAATATAATGCAATTTTGTTTAAAATTGATGAAGATGGCACAAACCACCTTGCGATGGACGACCCAGATGATGTTCAGGCTATTAATTTTATTGAAAAAGAAATTGGCCCGCATACTAAAATCTACGTTGCGCCACACAGTAATATAATTGGCGCGCTAGAGGCCTATAGAGGCAATGTTACCGATGAACTCCGTGAAGTTATCGACATCCAAAGAGGTGACGAAATTGATAACGACTCGATATCCGAAGAAGATATTGCTGAAAATTCACCAATCGCTCAAACCATTAACCTACTACTGGAATATGCAATCAAGTCACATGCCAGCGATATTCACATTGAGCCACGCGAAGGTTTTGTTCAAGTACGCTACCGAATCGATGGTGTCTTAAAGGAAGTAAATCGACTGCCTCGTAATGTATTAAGTTCATTGGTTAGCCGTGTAAAAATTTTAAGTAATCTAAAAATTGATGAGCATCGGGTTCCTCAGGATGGTCGCTTCAAAATAAAAGTTGGCGGCAAACAATACGCCCTACGCGTAAGCACATTACCTGTTGCGGATGGCGAAAAAACCGTTATGCGTATTTTGGATGAATCAAATCAAGCCGTTCCACTTGAATCATTGGGTTTTTGGGGCTCATCACTTAATACGATGCGCAACGCCTTAAGCGAAGCAAATGGTATGATACTAATCACCGGTCCAACTGGTAGTGGTAAATCTACAACCCTATTTAGCATTTTAACAATCCTAAATACTCCTAGTGTAAATATTTCGACCATCGAGGATCCAGTTGAATATAAAATTCCCGGCGTTAATCAAACACAAACTAATCCAAAAGCCGGAATGACATTTGCTAACGGTTTAAGAGCTCTATTGCGTCAAGATCCAAATATTATTATGATCGGAGAAATTCGAGATGCCGAAACTGCCGACCTTGGCGTTCAGTCAGCACTAACTGGACATTTAGTTTTTAGTACCTTACACACTAATAATGCAGCAACGTGTCTTCCACGCTTGCTCGATATGGGAATTGAGCCATTCCTAGTTGCAAGTATTATGCGAATCGTAGTCGGCCAACGACTTGTCCGAGTTTTAAGACCTGAAACAAGAATTCAATATCAGCCAACCGAAGCGGAAAAAAAGCTAGTAATCGATATGTTTAATTTAAAACCTGGACAAACATTTAAATATATACATGAACTTGAGAAAAAAGCCGCTGCCGAAGGTGTTGGCGGCAATGCGCCTCTTAGTACTGACGAAAACGGAATATTAACACTATGGAAACACGATGAAAACGACCATGAAGATGGAGCGCAAGAAGGTTATAAAGGACGAATCGGTATTTATGAAGTCCTAGATAATTCTGTGGCGATGCAAAAGCTCATTATCGCTAATGCAACTACAAATCAATTACAAGATCAGGCAATGAGTGAAGGTATGATGACAATGCAGACCGACGGCTTAATTAAAGCCCTAAGAGGCGTAACAACTATCGAAGAAGTTATTAGGGTAACGAAAGAATAATATGACAACATACTCTTGTGTAGCAATCGATGCAAAAGGTAATGCCATTAATTCAAAAATCGACGGAACAAGTCGAGCTGAAATTATTGGAGTATTAACAAAACAAGGTCTAAAACCCGTTAGTATAAAAGAATACAAAAATACGTCCATAAAATTCGACTTTTCAAAGTTTAGTCACGATAAAAAAATCAAAAATGATCAACTCGTTATGTTTACACGGCAATTAAGCGCTATGATTAGTGCCGGCGTTCCAATACTAAGAGCCTTATCCGCCTTGGCTGAACACATTTCAGAAAGCCCAGTATTACAAGACGTCCTTAGGCGAGTTATCCATGACGTTGAATCTGGGTCAACCCTTGGAAACGCCTTTGCAAAACACCCCGCAATTTTTAATGATATTTACGTTAACATGGTTCGCGCTGGTGAAGCAGCCGGTATATTAGACGACGTCTTAAAACGACTTGCTATTCAACAAGAAAAGAACGCTACAATGCGAAAAAAAATAAAAAGCGCTATGGCATATCCAATGGTTTTAATCTGCATAACAATTTTAGCTTTTTTTGGTTTAATGATATTTATTATTCCAAAAATTGGCGGCATTATGACCGACCTTGGTGGACCAGATGCAGAGCTACCAGCGCTAACAACCGCCATGTTATCTATTAGCGACTTTATTATTCAATATTGGTACGTCATACTTCTCGGTGTAGGTGGCGGAGCGATTGGTTTTATTTATTTTATAAAAACGAAAAAAGGTAGAAAATGGTGGCATGGTGCATTATTAAAAATACCTATTGTAAAAGTTATCATCAAAAAAACCGTTATTGCTCGATTCTCTAGAACTTTTTCAGCACTAATTGAAGCTGGAGTCGCTGTGTTGGAAGCAATAAACATAACTTCTAGGGCAGTTGGCAATGTCGTATACGAAGAAGCTCTATTAGAAGCGGAGGCAAAAGTAAAAAACGGTAAATCACTATCTTCGGTTATTTCCTCCAGCCCGCTATTTCCTGCAATCGTATCACAAATGATGATAGTTGGCGAAGAAACCGGACAGACTGGACAAATTATTGTTAAAATTGCCGATTTCTACGAAGAAGAAGTTGACGTCGCAATTGGCAGTCTCGGTACAATTATCGAACCAATCATGATTGTCATCATGGGCGGAATGGTTGGGCTAATTGCGGCGAGCGTTATGCTTCCAATTGCTGGACTTGCACAAAATATATCATAAAAATAGGCCATATCAAAACAGCTCATGCTATAATATGGACAGATAATTAAATGTGGGCATCATGGCAAGACTTTTTTATAATGACAAACAGCTCGTAGGACTAGATATCAGTAATACTGGTATTAAAATTATGGCCGTTGATATAAAAAAATGGCTTGTTGTTGGCTACGGCTCTTTGGATCTTGAACCTATAAAAGTTAAAGAATCTCTCGAAGGAGATAGTCCTTATCTTGCAGATAGCATCAAAAAACTACTCAAAGAAAATATCGTAGGTACATTACCAAGTAACCATATTGCTATCGGTCTACCGACTGCAAAAAGTTATTCAAGAACTTTTAACTTACCAGTTAAAGTTGAAAAAAAACTAAAAGATGCCGTAGAGCTGGAAGTTGATCAATACGTACCAATCCCCGCTTCAACTCTTTATATCGATTATCAAATCATAGAGCGAAACAAAAAAGAGATTACCGTTCTTATGAGCGCTATTTCACGCTCGATTGTTGATAAGTGTATCGCTGCTGCCGAAAATGCCGGTTTGTTAGTCACAGTCGTAGAGCCAAGTATGAATTCAGTTGCCAGATTAATTAAAAATACCGAAGATGGTGACTTACCAACGGTTATTGTTGATATCGGCCCAGCTAGCGCAGATATAGCGGTTATGGACAAAGGTATTGTTAGGGTAACTGGCGGCACACCAATTGGAGGTAATACTTTTACGCTGGATATAGCAAGAAAATTAGGTTTAACGCTCGAAAATGCGCATCAATTAAAAGTATTAAACGGCCTCAACGCCGGACCAAGGCAAGCAAAAATTAAATTAGCCGTCGATCAAAGCTTGTCACAAATAATAACCGAAACCAAACGAGTTATGCGATATTACAACGAAAGAATCAGCGATAATAGAAAACTCGAGCAATTGTTAATTGTTGGTAGTGGAAGTAATATGCCAGGAATAGGCGAATACTTTACTAATGAATTATTTATCGCGGCCCGGGTAGCCAGTCCATGGCAAAAATTAAATTTTGACAAATTACCAGAACCAGCAAGACAGCTTAGACCAAGATACATAACAGTATCCGGATTATCGATAATTTCACCAAGAGGTATTTGGAAATGATAAATCTATTACCAGAAAACACAAAAAAACAGCTTCGAGCCGCACGCACTAATACTATCTTGGTTAGATATGTTATTACTATTATAATAGCCGCTGTTTTTTTGGGACTCGCAATTATAACTTCATATTACATCATGGCTGATAGCAAAAAGAATGTTGAAACTTTATCACAAACCAGTTTAAACTCAAACCAAACAGGAACTAAAAGTAATCCAACTATTGTTATAACGAATGCAAAAAACATTTTAGCAAATGAAATATCCTATAGTACAATTTTGACAAATATAATAAACTCCTTGCCATCAGGAGTAATCCTTGAAGCACCGCTGTCTATTAACAAAAACAATGTCAGCACACCAATAATTCTCAAGGCAAAAGCAAAGAGCTCAGACGTAGAAACTTTATTAAAGACAAATTTTCAAAACAATCCAATATTTCTAAACTACTCACTTCAGTCTAATACTCAAAATCCGACAGACGCCAATTACCCAATAATTATTACCTTTAGCTTAACATTAAATAAAGGATTAATTTAATGAAAAAATCTAGTAATTTTTCCCCAGATTCATTAAGAATTATATTAATAATAATTTTGATTGTTTTAATAGGCGCAGCCGGTTACGGCTTCTACTGGGCCGAGAATCAACTAAATGATTTTGCAATAGAATTACAAACTTCACTATTAAAATCAAAGCCAACAGAAAAAACCCAAACTACAAATATTAAAGAAAGTCAGGCAACGATTGATAAAGCAACAAAATTTCAAGTATCCACTTCTACGTATTTATCGCAAGCCACTAGTGACATTAATACCTACGCGATAAAATCTGGAATTACTATTGAAAGCATATTACCAGAAAATCAAATCACCCCAGAACCCTCAATTGGCGGTTTAGAAAAAAAGTTAGTAAATGTACAAATTAAAAATCCTGCAAAAACTATCGACTTAATTACATTCTTGAAACTCATTGAAACCAATATTCCAAAAATGCAGATTCAGGGAATTATCCTCAATAACTCATCCGAAAAAGATTCTGTAAATGTTGAACCAATAATTATTGAATTATATACGGAGTAACTATGGAAGAAAAAACAGACAAAAACCCATTTGAGCCGATAATAATATTTTTTTCGAAATATAATCTTGTCATATTTTTAATTGTGGTCGTAGTCGGACTATCTATTGCTATTTTAACGATTGCATCGACCATCCAACTTGCCTACAGCGACACGGTCAAATCGACAAATATTGAAGTTAGCCAAGGAGCGACAATCTTAACATTAGAAAAATATAACACGAGTGATTTAAACTCTTCAACTTCAACAAACATTCTAAAGAGATCTGGTCCTTTCTCGGAATAAATATAGTTTGTTTATAAAATACGATAAGTCTATAATAAAAATATGCTACTAAAAGGATCCCATTTAATTAATCTACCCATCATGGGCCTTCATACTGGTACAAAACTTGCAGTTACAAAAAAACCAATTATCGATCCTGCAAATCTAAAAATTATTGCATACGAAGTTGACGGACCTATGTTATCCGAAAAGCCATCCTATCTTAGGATTGCAGACGTTAGAGAACTAAGCAATATTGGTATGATAATTGATAGCGCCGATGAATTTTTTGGACCAGAAGATGTAGTAATTATTAATAAAATATTATCATTACATTTTAATCTTATCGGTCTAAATGTCATAGACGAGACAAAACATAAAATTGGAAAAGTTTTTGACTATAGCATTGATACAAATAGTTTTATTATCCAACAATTAAATGTTAAGCCAAATATTATTAAGAGTATTTCAAAACCAGAACTTCTCATCCATCGCAGTCAAATTATTGAAATTAATGATTACGCAATTATTGTAAAAAGTGGTTTAAAAAAATTCGATCCCATAGCAAAAACAAACCATTTAGACTATATCAATCCGTTCAGATCAATCTCTCCTGAACACATTAATACAAATAAAAGCTAGCCATCAATAGCATTACAAATATCATCATAATTAAACCCATTGCGCATAAGATAAGCAATTAATTTTTCATCAGAATCATAACGACGTCTTTTTTTCTCAATTATCTTTTTTAACTCATCGCTATCTTTTCTATCGGATTCAAGCAAAAGTTTATTAATAATTGCCATATCAACACCTTTTGCTTTTAGCTCATTTTTTAAACGTCTTTGACTTATGCCCTTTTTTACAAACCTGTTTTCAATCCAAAAGCGCGCAAAATTCTCATCGTTCAAATATTTTTTTTCAACTAATCTATCAGAAACCCTAATTATTATCGAGTCGCTTATCCCGAGTTTTATATTCCCATTTTTATCAACTGTTTGCTGCTTTTTACGATACAAATAATCTTTTAATTCTCGACTGCTTCTAGGCCGAACCAGACAATATTCTAGCGCCCTAGAATAGACCTTTCCGAATTTGCTCTCTTGCTCCAAATTAGCAATCTGCATTTCATCATAATCATCACCTAATTTGATATGCAATTCTAAAAGTTGGTAAATATCTAAACTAAATCGATATTTACCATCAATAGAAATATTTACTCGATTTTTATCATGAACCTGCGGGCTTATTGAAGTAATTTTCATTATTATAAGCCCTTTTTAAATTTACTCTTCAGACTTAGCAGAAGAAACGCTGCTACGAACTTTTGACTCAATCTCAGACAAGACCTCTGGATTACTCCTTAGATAATCTTTAGCAGCTTCGCGACCTTGACCAATTTTTGTTTCACCATAATTAAACCAAGCACCTGATTTATCAACAACGTTATGTTGAACGGCCAAATCCAAAACATCGCCAGTTTTGCTGATACCTTCGTTATACATAATGTCGAATTCAGCAACGCGGAATGGTGGAGCAATCTTGTTTTTCACAACCTTAACTTTTGTTCTGTTGCCAGTTATATCTTCGCCTGACTTTATTTGACCAGTGCGACGAATATCAAGACGAACTGAGGCATAAAACTTCAAAGCATTTCCACCAGTTGTTGTTTCTGGATTGCCGAACATGACACCAATTTTCATACGAATCTGATTTATAAATATAACCGTTGTGCGGCTTTTGTTGATGATACCAGTCATCTTGCGTAGAGCCTGACTCATTAAACGAGCCTGGGCACCCATTTGACTATCGCCCATATCGCCATCAATTTCAGCCTGTGGTACCAAAGCTGCAACCGAGTCAATAACAATCATATCAACCGCATTAGATCTTACGAGAGTTTCAACAATCTCCAAAGCTTGCTCGCCATTATCTGGTTGCGAAATTAGCATATTATCAGTATCGACACCAAGCTTGCGCGCATACGAAGGATCAAGAGCGTTTTCGGCATCAATAAATGCAGCCGTACCGCCTCTTTTTTGAATCTCAGCAATTGCATGAAGAGCTAAGGTTGTTTTTCCAGACGATTCAGGACCATAGACCTCAATAATACGACCAACTGGATAACCACCGCCCAAAGCTAAATCCAAAGATAATGAACCGCTATTAATTAACTCAACATCGATAGTTTTTGTGTCGCCAAGTCGACGAATTGCACCAGCACCAAATTGTTTATTAATTTGTTCCAAAGATAAGCCAAGCGCACGCGCCTTGCTCTCATTAACAACTAAGCTAGATCCGCTCTCTGAAGGTTCAACTGCTCTTATCGCCGTCTTTTCTGCTTTTTTTGCTACCATAATATCCCCTCTATTTCTATAATAATATTATTATACTTTGCTTAATGATAATTTACTAGAACCCAAATATTAAGAGAAGATTATAAATTTATTAATACTCATTTTATGCCTC
>CAZTKH010000005.1:0-7903 GCA_964613925.1 uncultured Saccharimonas sp. (SeqCode) | reverse complement strand
AGAACCCAAATATTAAGAGAAGATTATAAATTTATTAATACTCATTTTATGCCTCGTTTTATATCTCGTGATATAATATATTTAATGACACGAAGAAAAAATGGGTTTACTGTTATCGAGTTAATCTTTATAATTGCGCTCGCCGCAACCGCTAGCGTAATATTTTTTATACAAAAAAATAATATCCAAACCGTTGCCAACGATGACATTAAGAAAACCGCCATTAATTCTATTTATTACAGCTTAGAAGAAGTTTATTACAAAAAAAACGGCTACTACCCCCAAACAGTATCAGAAACAATATTGCCATCAGTCGATCCAAATTTGTTTAAAGACACCAACGGCTCCACGATTAATACTGCCGAAAGTGACTATACATACACTCCAGTAAACTGCTCAAACGATCAATGCAAAGGTTACACCCTTAAAGCTTTACTGTCAAACGAAGCAGATTACGTGAAAACAAACCGTAATAATTAGATTTATTAACTAAAAATAAAGTTTAATTAATTTGTTTTTGTGTTCTTGTAGATTTACGTCTTTTTAACAACTCGGCCGTATTTGAATGATTCGATTGCATTGCTTAAATTTGCAACCGTTTCTTTTGGATTTGAAGCATAAGAAAATGAGTAAGTTGCGCCTTCACCTTCTGTACTTAAACGAATCGATCCGTAATTAAAAATACTCTGCATTACACCTTTTTGCGTAAAACTGACATCTTCAATATCCATTAAACTAATAGCTCGCTCTTTTTTTGAAAAAATTGTTGTTTGAATATGCTGTATAAGACTCTCGTTTGTTAAAAATAATTTATTTTTCTTATAAACAGTGTATACGACATAGTTTGCTAAAAATACTGCACAAATAAACATCATGACTGGGAAAAATACTGTTTCAGAATTAAGTTTCTGGGTTGAAAAAATAAAATTTGACATACTATCAACTTGCGTAAAGAATATCAACGCTGCAACAATAAGCAACATTCCCAACAAAATTGGAACAATTAGCCCGATTGGATGACGGGTTACGGCAGTAATAACATATTCGCCTTCACTTAAATTTAACTCTGGATATATTTTTGCCGATTTTTGATGTTTTAGACGAATCGCATCACTAACTTCTTCATTAATTGGCTCTCTAGATCGCACAAAGTTAACGTTCTGAATTCGAATATTATTATCACTATTATTCATATCGACATGTGGATGTGCATATAGAGGTCTACCGTCAGCATCATAAGCCACGGGCTTATTATAATCTTCTAATTGTGGATTTGTTTTTACCATACTTCTATTATACCAACTTTTGCTAATTTATGTTTTCTTGATATTCTTTTCCGACATGTTTATAACCACGCGGCGTTACGCGTCTGCCTCGAGGAGTGCGCTCTATAAAACCAATTTGGAGTAAATATGGCTCATAAAAATCCTCAATAGTAGTTGCCTCATCGCCAGTTAATGCAGATATTGTATTTAGCCCAACCGGGTTACTACCATAACTATCGATAATTTTAATTAATAAATTACGATCACCAGCATCCAATCCCAAATTATCAATTTCTAATAGATTCAAGGCCGAACTAGTAGTCTTAACGTCAATCATACCGTCCCCATTTACATCAGCATAGTCACGAACACGCCTTAGTAATCTGTTGGCAATTCTAGGAGTAAGCCTTGCGCGAGTTGATAGCATATCAGCAGCAATGGCATCAATTTTACTATTTAAAATATTAGACGACCTCTTAATTATCTGAGAAATTTCCTCTGGAGAATAAAATTCCAAACGATGAATAATTCCAAATCTATCTCTTAAAGGTGCCGTTAATGATCCAGTCCGAGTTGTTGCGCCAATAACAGTAAACTTAGGAAGATCTAACCTAACGCTACGCGCCGCTGGACCCTTACCTATCATAATATCAAGCTTGAAATCCTCCATTGCACTATATAAAACTTCCTCAACTGCACGACCCAAACGATGAATCTCGTCAATAAACAAGATATCGCCGTCACTTAAATTCGTTAATATACTGGCTAAATCACCAGCTCTCTCAATCGCTGATCCTGCAGTTATCCGAATATTTTTACCCATTTCATTAGCAATAACTGTCGCCATGGTTGTTTTACCAAGCCCTGGAGGACCATATAATAAAATATGATCAACTGGTTCACCGCGTTTTTTTGCAGCATCGATTGCTAGTTTTAAATTACTCTTAATTCTTTTTTGACCAATATATTCATCAAAGCTTTGCGGCCTAAGTGTAAATTCAACCTGGCTCTCCTCAGAATCTTCATGAGTTACAGCATCTACTAATCTCTCGATAGCCATTATGATTTTCCTTTAAGCGCCATCGTGACGCGCTCTGCTGTCGATAACTCCCTTGGCACACATTCTAAGGCTTTTGCTGCATCATTTAAGCTATAGCCCAAAGCCATCAAAGCCTCTAATGCTTCGTCTGCAGAAGTTGACCCTACAAAAGTATGACTATTATTTTTCGTTGCATAGCCAACCTTATCAGATAAATCAACCACTACACGCTCAGCCGTCTTTTTACCAACACCATTTGCCTGAGATATATAAGCAACATCGCCACCAGCAATAGCATTGCGTACATCTTCAGTATCGCCAACTGATAATATAGACAAAGCCGCTTTTGGGCCAACGCCCTGAACTGTTATCAAAAGTTCAAATAGTTTTTTTGCAGTTAAACTAGAAAAACCAAATAATTCTTGGCTTTGTTCTCTAATGTGATGATATGTATAAAAAATTACCTTAGTATTTAACAGCGTTAAATCGTAATCATTCGTAGTAACCTGGATCTCATAGCCAACACCATTTACATCGACAATAATTGACGAAGCGAACTTTTCAACAACCTCTCCACATATTCTTGCAATCATATAAAACTATTATACTCGACTCATTAAATAATGGGTAATGGCCGCCGCCAAAGCGTCAGCGCAGTCATCTGGCTTTGGAATTGATTTAAGCCCAAGATGAATACGCACCATTTCTTGAACCTGTTTTTTGTCAGCTTTTCCATAACCGGTCACGGTCTGTTTTATTTGCAACGGAGTATATTCTGCAATTGTCATACCACCCTTTCGTCCTGTTAGCATAGCAACCCCTCTTGCATGCGAAACACTAATAGCAGTTGTGACATTTTGAGAAAAAAATAGTTTTTCAATCGACATTACATCAGGATTATTTATTTTTATTATCTCAGTCAAACTATCAAAAATATCTTCAAGACGCTCATCAAGCGGCGTATGTGCTGGTGTTTTTATTACTCCAGCATCAACTACTGACATTTTGCCATCAATAAAATCAATTACGCCAAAACCTAAAATACCAGTTCCAGGATCAATCCCAATAATTCTCATATACCTTAGTATAGGCTATTTACTCAAATGAACCAATTTCATAATCATTTTTATAAGTTTCGTAATTTCTTGACGCCATTCCCATATTCCATACATAACCGCCACAGTTAAAACTCCCCCAATTGACCACCACAAAATATTATTCTCGCTACTAGCGACTGGCGCCACTTTATAATCAGCTTCTGGAATAGATTTTACAACATTTCGGCAACGATTAGTTTCTGGATTGCGCTCTTGTCCGTCAGGACAAGGAGCCAAGCTAGTTTTACCCAAGACTTCAGAAGTTACAATTTTTCGGCAACGATTAGTTTCTGGATTTCTTTCTTGGCCTTCGGGACATGCTACGTAATCAATAACATCAGCCACAATACTCCTACATCGATTAGTTTCCTCACTCCGATATTGCCCCTCCTCACAAGGCTTTAGAACAGTTGCTATGACGATATTGTTACAGCGATTAGTTTGTGGATTTCTATACTGATTTGGACCACAAGTCTCAACTTTTTCTATTTCAACTTCATTCTTTAATTCAGATAAATATGCGAGATTTTCTTCATTTGGCGACAACCGATTTGTATATTGCCATAAACCATTAATTTTTGCCCAAGATTCATTTTCTTTGGGATTTTGATAAACAGCAGTCTCGTCAATTAAATTTTTTTCAATCGAGTAGATTCTCACGATATCGGATGAATTTTTTAATGAAAACTTAATATCTAAATTATAAAAAACTTTATATTCTTTGGCTTTTATTTTTGTATCAACTGGAAATTTATAAAAAATAGCCGACTCATCATCTCCGACCGATATTTCATAATTTCGTAAATCAATTTCTATTTCATTAGGATTATATATTTCAATAAACTCTTTTCCGAAATCAGAACCATCAACGTTTGGCAATAATTCAGTTAACTCTAAATATAAATAATCATATTTACAATCACCAAATTCATCGATATGATAATTATCTGGTAAAATTTGCTGAGCTTCCGGCAAGTTTTGACATATATCCAAACTAACGCAATTTCCAACTTCATCGATCAACATATCCAGAGGTAGTACAGCCTGAAGATTATCCAAATTTGGACAAATATCAACAACGCAACTACCTTCAACATCAATCCCAAAATTTGCTGGCACTAACTCTTGCCAACCTTCAATATTAAGACACGCATCAACAACAAGCAAAGAACAATTTCCAGCCTCCTTCAATTCATAACCGTCCGGAATTTGCATTTGAATACCAACAATATTCGAACAATAATCTCTCAGCTCATTTATATAACCGTACTCATAAATAGTATTTGGTAATGTAATTTCAAAATCATCATTATTTTTTCCAGTATCCTGAAAAACAACGTCGCCATTAGCGTTCATTTTTTTGCGACCCATCACTTCACCCGGCAAAGATGATTTCATTAAATTATTTTCATCGGAAACAACACCCCAGCCAATTTTATCAACCTCATTACCGTCAGCGTCATTTAAAAATAAATATCCCGCCGCACCAGATAATGTTGCTGAAAAATATATGTCTCCATATATTGGACTTACCGACAGTTTTAATTCGTTTGAAACTGACAACAAAGTTGAATATCCAGGCAAAATAATACGATTTGTTACATCCGTAGTATCCATACAAAATAATTTCTCAGTTCTAAGTGAAGAACTTTGATAGTACAAACACCAATCGGTTATATCAACGCCGTTACCAGAATTATTATATAGCTCAACGAGTTCATTTTTTGCCGAAATACTATCACCTAATTGCACCTGCGAAATTACCACATCTCGCCCAATAGCCAAACTAGTTGCAGACGACAAATATAAGCATGATATAAACCCAATAATTAATAGACAAAAACCATAAACATGCTTATGCATGTCATCATATTATTATAATTTTAAGCTAAATACAAGCTTTATTTATTATTCTGGTAAATCAACAGTAACGTCGGCATTATTATAAACGTTAACAACATCATCAAGATCGTCAATAGCATCAAGAACCTTGAAGAGTTTTGTTGCAACTTCAGGATCGTTAATTTCAATCACAGAATTTGGGACATATTGTAAACCAGCATTTGCAACAGGTAAGCCCTGTTGACAAATATTTTCTCGAACTTTTGCTAAATCTTTTTGCTCAGTATAGACAATTAATTCGCCGTCCTCTTCATTAGCATCTTCCGCCCCGGCATCAAGAACAATCAACAAAGCCTCTTCACCAACAGCCTTAACATTAATAACACCTTTTCTGGTAAATTGAAACATTACGCTTCCAGCATCGGCAATACGGCCACCGTTTTTTGAAACAGCATTTTTCAATTCAGGAAAAGTTCGATTACGATTATCTGTAGCGGTTTCAATAATTATGCCAACACCCCCAGGACCCATAGCTTCATAGGTCACTTCTTCTAAAACGGCAGCGTTTTTATCATTAACCCTGTCGATTGCCCTTTGAATATTTGCCGCTGGCATATTAGCCTCTTTGGCTTTTTCAATTGCCATAAACAACATTGAATTCATAGCCGGGTCAGTGCCACCACGAGCCGCAATCGCAATTAAATTTCCTAATCTCGTAAAGATTGCGCCACGCTTAGCGTCTTTTAGCCCTTTTTCACGTTTAATCGTTGACCATTTGCTATGTCCAGACATAAATATCAAGCCTCTTTTATTTACTTATTCAAGATATTATAACAGATTAAACGCTACTCGACCAGATTTGTATCACGTAGTTTGTATTTTGTTGCACGACTCATATATATGCAAATTATTATAATAATAAAATAATAAATAGCCACTTGCCATAATTCGATTTTAATGACACTAGACACCCATGGCAACTCTGCAAATTTCTTGACAATCCATATCATAACACTCAGCAGCCACGACGCAGGCAAACCAATGTATCCAGCAAAACTAGGTGCAATCAATCCACCAAGCCCCGCAATAAATGTCAAAAGCATAACCAATGGAACTAATGGTAATAATATTAAGTTAGATAGTATTGCCACATTGGAAATTTGCCCAAAAGCCATAATTATAATTGGTGCCGTCATAATTTGCGCCGAAACCGTCTCAATCAAAACCTGTGCCACAAAACCAACTTTTTTATTATCAAAAAAATATCGCTGAGTGAGTGGTGCAAATATCATAACGCCTGCAAAAGCCAAAAATGATAGCTGCCAACCAATATCACCCCAAGCATAATTTGGACAAAATATTAAAGTCGTTGCTATAGCCAAAGCCAACAAAACAATTGGATGAAATCGGCGTCCATAATACCACGCCAGTAAACTTATTAATGAAACAAACCCAGCCCGCGACATACTAGGACTTAAGCCCGTTATCAAAATAAAAACTATTATCATGATAATCGAAAATGCCGTAGCTAAATATTTTGAAATTTTAACAAATATTCTTCGAGCAAATCTTACCAATATAGTAAGGTTATAGCCGCTCGCAACAATCATATGTGTAAGTCCGACCAACTGTAATGAAATAATTAAATTTGTTGGTAATGAATTTTTTTGGCCCAACAAAAACCCCAGTCCCAAGCTAGATTCAGGTTCATTAATAGCATTTTTGACGCCATCAGCAAACCAATCTCTTATTGTTACCACAATATCACTTTGCGCTGGATGGGTAATTTCTAAAACCTTTGCTCGATACATAGCACCAGAATTGCTACCAAATCCTTTTTGAACAATACCAACAATCGTTAGAAAATCACCTCGATTAATTTTAGAATTATCCGTAGAAACTTTAATAACACCAGTAAATTTTTCATCATTAATAACTAAATTAGTAAAATTAAATGAACTAACACTAGAATCGATATCCTCAACATCACCACTAACAATTCCTTTAACCCGCACTTCCTGACCATAAATTTTTTCAAAACGAGCAATATCAACACTAGTGAGCGAGCCGCGCCACAGACCAAATAACAAACCCGAACAAATAATTAATGGAATAAAGTAAATTGTCTTTTTCCAAAATACAAAAATACTAAGAACGATTGATACGATTAAGTATCCAAAACTCGAAAAACCATTTAAATTTGCAGCCAAAAATACGCCAAATGATATAGAAAGACAAAAGATTGTTATTAGCCAAGAAGTATGTATTTTTCGTTTTAAAATCCACCAATACATAAACGCATTATATCAAATACTTAATAATAGCTTAATATATTTTAGTGGGATCGATGAGACTATCACAAAAATTCGCCTCTATGCGAATTTTTGCTCCTCCGCTCTTTCATAAAAGAAAATAGCTTCGCCGCTTTCTTTTATTTCAATCGCTTCGCGACCTCATGACAATCAAATTTTACATTAGTAAAATTTGAGCCATGAGTTAAGTCTCAGCGAAGCCTGCCAATAAAAAATACCCACACAAAGTGGGTATTTTTTATTGGTGGGATCGATGAGACTTGAACTCATGACATCCTGCTTAAAAGGCAGGCGCTCTAACCAGCTGAGCTACGATCCCTTATCTCAAAAGATGTTAGCATTTTTTAC
>CAZTKH010000004.1:17795-24375 GCA_964613925.1 uncultured Saccharimonas sp. (SeqCode) | reverse complement strand
ATCCGATCAGGTCACCAGTCTGAGTTTATCTTCGGATGAGCAGGACAAAGAGTTACGTTTTGGCTGTGCGGTTAAGTCTCGCACAGCCTTTTATGTGATATATTAATAATTAAATGATACTTGGCATTGATGAAGTCGGTAGGGGTCCATGGGCTGGTCCGTTGGTAGTGGGTGCCTGTGTCTTAGGCGATGTAGTTATTGACGGATTAACGGATAGTAAAAAACTTTCAAAAAAACAACGAGAAAAATTGGATATTGAAATTCGCGAGAAAGCCAAAGGTTATGGGCTTGGTTGGGTTGATGCAAAAATAATAGATGAAATTGGTTTATCCCGAGCCTTGGTTATGGCGACGAAGCAAGCGGTTGAGCAAATCAAAACACCCTATAGTGAAATAATTATAGATGGAACCGTAAACTTTTTGTCTGATACCACCAAAGGTAAGTATGTTACGACTTTAAAAAAGGCTGATTTGCTCATACCATGTGTTTCTGCGGCGTCGATTATTGCAAAAGTTGCTCGAGATAATTTTATGAGCGAACAATCAAAAAAATATTCTGACTATGGCTTTGATAAAAACGCCGGCTATGGCACTGCTAAGCATATTGATGCTATTGAAAAAATTGGCATAACACCATTGCATAGGTTATCTTTTAAGCCACTTAAAAAGTATGCTGATTTGATTATTCGTAAAGAGAAAAAAATTAACGAGCAATCCACTACGAAGCAGATTGGTGATTTGGCGGAATCAATTGCATCGGATTATCTCAAACAGGCTGGTCATAAAATTATTGAAAGAAATTGGAAAACAAAGTTTTGCGAAATTGATATCATTTCCAAACATCAAGATACGATATACTTTACAGAGGTGAAATATCGAAAAAAATCTGATCAGGGCGGTGGATTATCGGCCGTTACTACAACAAAGCTAAAACAGATGAAATTTGCATCAGAATGCTATGTAGCATCCCATAATATTAGCAATGTTGATTTAAGGTTAGCTACAATTAGTCTTACTAATAACCCACCAGTGGTGGAAATCTTTTTAGAGATTTAACAGAGCATTTTTAACGAATTGGCTGTCTCTCGATATTAAATCAACCCTGTCTGCTATTTCGTTTATTCCAATTTCTATAGCACGCTTAAGCGCTGGGTCTTGTTTTAGCGGCTCAAAAAAAATCATGTAATCATTTAATTGATCTTTGGTATATAAAGCATTTGCAGAATACCTTGGGTAGTCGTCGCAAGACATGTCGCCTTTAAATGTAGCAGCTATCCATTCCCAGTTGTCTTTTATCCATCGCCATGTTTTTGTGCGTCCATATTTATTGCGTAGTAAATAGGCAATCCATCTTGCAATATCTTGCTTTCTTATTATCGAATTATCTTTGATGTGATTTAATAATTCATCAATTATTTTTGGGTCTCTTGTTGACGATAAACCAATGGTAATGTCGTTTTTTATATCTGATGAATGCGTTGATTTATAGATATTAATAAACCAATCAATTAAATCATGGTCTCCCTTTTTAATAACAACAGCTACAAGAATTAGACATCTCAATTCAGAGTCTAAATCTTGAATTGAACTTTGTTGAAATAGTTGCAAAGCCTCATTAATTACAGCTTCATTTTCGGCAAAAATCATCAAGGAGAGGATGATTGAACGTAGCTTTGTTTCAGATTCTGTTTCTTCGGGATTTTTATTCCAACCCAGTCTTTTATATTGCTTATATGCAAGTTTCCCAACAAATTGTTTTAAATTTTTTTCGGCCAATTCATCATCTATGACAAACTTCTTTAACTCACCAATTGCGATACTAATAGTATCCCAAACTGTTTCTTCTGTTTCATTTTCATATGCCTTTAATAGATCAATTAAATCAGATGTTGGAGCAAAGCCCATATTTGATAGAATGGTTTGTTCATTTAAGATTTGGATTCGACTTACTATATCTAACTCTTGGTTCTTGATTAATTCAATTATTTGATTTTTTGACTGTTTATCATAGTTCACTAGGTAGTGACCAAAGTTACCGACGTTAAATCTAACTAATTTATCATCCCTGGTATTAAAACTAATTGTTTTCTCATTAAGAATTATTGGCGCATCTTGGCAATTTGAATTTAGCGGTATTTGCCATACTGCATCACTGGCTGGCGTTAGTGGACTATGAATTTTTTGTTGATTAAGCGTTATTTTCTGGCCTTCACGACTAACGTTAAGTACGGGATAGCCGGGCTGGACTAGCCAGTATTTTATAAAATCACTAATATTTTTGCCGCTTGTTTCACTTAATTCTTGCCACAAATCATTGCCGATAGTGTTTTTATATGCATATTTTTGAAAATAGTTTTTAAGACCAGCTTGAAATGATTTTTCGCCGATATAGTTTTTTACCATATGAAGCAATCTTGCTCCTTTTGCATAGACGATTGCGCCATCAAATAAAGTGCTTATTTCATCTGGGTGGTTAACGTCGATACAGACTGGCTGTACGCCATCAATACTATCTCTTTTGAGTGCAATAATAGCGTCGTTGCTTGCAAAATCGTTCCATATATTCCAATCCGGCTGTAGATTGTCTATCGCGGCATATTCTATAAGTGATGCGAAGCTTTCGTTTAGCCATAAATCATCCCACCATTTCATAGTTACTAAATTTCCAAACCATTGATGGCTTAATTCGTGTGCGATTACCATAGCAATATATTGTTTACCGGATATAGAAGTATTTTTTGGATCGGCAAGTAGCGCAATTTCACGATAGGTGATTAATCCCCAGTTTTCCATAGCGCCAGATGAAAAATCTGGCAATGCTACGTGATCAGATTTTGTTAGCGGATATTTGATGCCAAAATACTGGTTAAAAAACTCAATTGAACGAATGGCAATATCAAGTGCAAAACTTAAATTATCTAGTGGTTGTGCGGGCGTCGACCAGATATTAACTTCGACATCATCTTTTGTTCTTCCGGATATTTTTTGTAAATCACCAATAACCCAGGCAAGCAAGTATGTGCTCATGATTGGCGTGGTTTCAAAAGTAGTTAGTAGATTATCTTTTTCAACTCTTTGAAATTTAATCGGCATATTGCCTAAGACGATTTGATTGTTTTCGGTTGTTAAGGTTACATCGAAAGTTGCTTTTGCAGCAGGCTCGTCTATACATGGGAATACTTCTCTAGCGTGATGACTCTCAAACTGAGTAGCTATTAATTCTTTTTTAATGCTGTCATGCTCGTAATAGCATGGGTACATACCGTGCATAGAATCATTAATTTTGCCTTCAAAAACAATATCAACAATATGAGGTCCGGTTTTAAGATTTGGATGGGTAATTGACAAGACGTCATCGCTAACCGAAAAATCTGCCTCTTTGCCATCAAAATTTATTGAAATAATTGATAGATCTTTGCTATGTAAATCGACAGTTAATGTATCTGGTTGAACCTTGCCGGTAATTGAAACAATGCCTGAAAAGGTTCTATCTGGGCGATTTATTATAAGCGACAATTTATAGTTTTCTGGGATGAATTTATCAATTAATTTTTTTACAGTCTGCATGGTTAATATTGTAGCATTTTAAGCTAACTCCATACATAATAGACTCATGGATATGCGATTTCGATTAAAGCGGGTAGTGGCGATGCTTTTATCTTTTGCCATTATGACTTATATTATTATCGTCAATTCACCAACGCAAGAAATTACGAAAAATGATGAAACTAGCGATGTTGAAAAAATAGTTTCAGAAAGCGAAGTTTTATCTTCAACAGATTCAAAACTAGCGATTAATGCTTTAGCAAAAATAGAAATAAAAGGAAGAGCGCCAAAAACTGGCTACTCTAGGTCTGAATTTGGATCGGGCTGGGAGACAACCAATGGTTGTGATACGAGAAATATTATATTAAATCGTGATTTAACGGATGTAAAATTTAACGAAAAATGTTTAGTGTTAAGCGGTATATTAAACGATCCATATACTGGCAAAATAATACATTTTACAAGAGGTACGGACACTAGTGACGATATACAGATTGATCATGTTGTTGCTCTCGGTGATGCGTGGCAAAAAGGCGCACAGTTACTTACAAAAGAAAAAAGAGTTGAACTTGCAAATGACCCACTAGAATTATTGGCAGTTAGCGGTGCCGAAAATCAAAATAAAAGTGATGGAGATGCTGCAACTTGGCTTCCGCCAAATAAGGCATTTAGGTGTCAATATGTTGCCAGACAGATTGCAGTAAAACAAAAATATAAACTCTGGACAACTCAAGCAGAACACGATGTTATGAAAGAAATATTGAGCGTTTGTCCAAATCAATTAATGCCATAAAGATAATAACGTTAAAATTAGGTATTTTGTGCTAAGATAGTAACAATAAAACCTAACTGTTTTAATTATTAATCCAAAATATCAAGGGGGTATTTTGCAAAATGAAATGTCAAAAATGTGGATTAGAGAACGTTAATACAAATACAAACTGTGCTTCTTGTGGCAATACATTGTTGGCTATGCCAGAAAATCAGCCTGCAATGAATCAACCGATTAATAATCAACCACAAACAGATTCTCAAAATATGTTTTTTGCTCAAAATTCCGAAACCCAAGATGTAGCACCTCAACCGACCGTTATTCCAATAGCTTCTGGTAATGGTAATATGCCAAAAATTTCAAAACCATTTAATAAAAAGCTATTAATTATTCCTATTGTAGCACTTGTTTTGTTGGTGCTTGGAGTTTTGTCATATTTCTTATTTTTTAGTGGAAATGCCCCTATTGGACAGATTAGGCCACTAAATGTTGCACTTGATAAGGTATCATTTAAGTGTGGTGAAAATGTTTGTGAAGAATTAAACTCAAAGATTTTATCAATTAGTATTTATGATGGAAAAGTTAACAGCAAAAACGTTAGTCACATAGCATTAACTTCTGATGGTGATGTGTACGCTCTTGCTGCTAAGAATGAGGCGATTAAACTTGAGGGCGATGTAAATATTAAATCAGTTGATTCTGTTTTTCAGATATCAATAGGAAAAAATCCGCTAATTAAAGCTGGTGAGATATATTATGAAGTAACTGCTGATGCAAAAATTAAACAAATTGATCCCGGCTTTAGTAAAGACGTCAAACAAGTTGTATATTATAACACCAATTATAGGATAATGATTGCTTTATCAAAAGATTCAAAGTTGGCTTATTATTTTCCATGTGATGCAACCAATACTAAACGAGATGCCTATAGTGCCGAGCAGTGTAAGGGTAAGAGCGAGACTGATTGGGTTAAGGTTGAGGCGATGGATAATACATATTTAAGTAAACCAATTAAGTATGCTATCAATGCTGGCTTTATTACTGAAGATAATAAACTATATACTTCTCAAATAGCCGTATCTGTTGATAAAGCAACTAATAAATTTCGAAAAACCTCAGGACAAGACAATCCAGACCCAATTTTAGATAAAGTTGCTAGGTATTGGGGTTGGACTGATGGTGGAGATTCGTACAGCTTTATGGTTGTCCAGACTGAAGATAACTCTGCATATTATGTTGAGATTGGTGGCTATAGTGATAATGACTACAAATATAAATATGATTTAAAGGAAAAAATAGTAGACGCTTATTACTACAATCGAACATGTTTTATGATAAAGACTGAGTCAAAAATATACTTATCGTTGTATGGTTATGATGAAAATTCTAAAAAAATTGAGGGCTTAAAAGAATACCCAGAACTAACAAAATATAAAGATAACGTTCGTGGAATGTACCGAAATGGCTATGAATTTTACATGTTATTAAGTGACGGTAATTTATATAAGTTTTATGATACCTCACCGTCTTATATAAGAAATAGAAAATAATTTCTAAAAATAATCAAGACCTCTTTGCTATAAAAGGCAAAGAGGTCTTTTTTGACTATTTTTTATGATTCATATTGATAAATATTAACTTATGGGCTATAATCAAACTTAGTTAATTGCAAAGTGTCGGCCGGCAGGTCGACTTTTTTAATAAGTAAAGTCAAGGAGAAATATATGGAAGATTTGAATGTTAAACAATTAGTTTTAGCTGTACATACAATTGCTGAGGAAAAAAATTTACCTGAGGAAAAGATTATTTCTGTTATTGAGCAGGCTATTGCAGCTGCTTGGCGACGTGATAATGGTGAACGTGATCAAGATGTTCGCTGTGAATTAAATATTGTTGATGGAACAGCTAAGGTTTTCTTGAGCCGAGAAGTTGTTGAAGAAGTCGGTATTCCTTCTGTTGAGATTAGCCTTGAAGATGCAAAAAAAATTAAAAGCGATGCTGTTATTGGCGAGGCTGTTGAAGAATCTTTTGAAGTTACTACTTTTGGACGTGTTGCGGCTCAGACTGCCAAGCAGGTTGTCTTGCAGCGTCTACGAGAAGCTGAGCGCGAAGTTGTGTTAGCAGAATACGAAGATAAGATCGGAACAGTAGTAAATGGTACTGTGCAGCGAGTTGAGCCTAGAGTTATTCGTGTTGATTTGGGCAAAGCAAGTGGTATTATTCCGCAAAATGAGCAAATCCAAGGTGAATATTATGGAGTTGG
>CAZTKH010000004.1:4345-17695 GCA_964613925.1 uncultured Saccharimonas sp. (SeqCode) | reverse complement strand
TTTGTTGGTGGTCATGGTACTCGCGTTCAAGCTGTTATGAATGAAATTGGTGATCAGGAAAAAATTGATATCATTGCATTTGATGAAAATCACGAACAATTTATCAAAAATGCTTTAAGCCCTGCTGAAATTAGTAAGGTTGAAATTGATGAAAAAGCTAAGAGAGCGCGTGTTTTTGTAACTGAGGATCAACAATCAATTGCAATTGGTCGTGCGGGACAAAATGTTCGATTAGCAAGTAAACTATCTGGCTATGAACTTGATATTGAGCAATATGTTGCGCCAGCGCCAAAACAAGCCTCTTCTTCTGTAAAGCATAAAAATATTGAAGATAGCTTATTTAGCGCTATTGAAGAAAACTCAAAAGAAAATTAATTTATATCTTGGTTATTTAAACTATTATATTTAAATAAATTGATTGTAATTGTTTGAGATATAATAAGTATGTAGTGAATAAATAAGGTATATTGCTTTAGCAAAGAAAAACATAGGGGTAAATACTAATGCTACCAAAGAAGCAAAATAGTAAAAAAATTTTAATTAATTTTACTATTTTTATATTTCTTTCATTGTTTGCTTTAACGATATTTATTTTTCGACAAAGAATAATTGATCAGGTTGTTTTTTGGCAGTATAAACCATCGAGTGATATTTCAAGTTTAACTAATAGGTTAAGCTTGACTGAGCTTGGCACTTTCTCTTTCTATTCAAGCCAACCTGAATTGCAGTCGGCGAGTGATTTTAATCAATCATGTAGTCGTATTGAAAATACGGTGTCAATTCTTGGTTGCTATAGTCAATCAAAAATATATATCTATAATATTCTTGATGAAAAACTTAATGGTATTAGAGAGGTAACAGCAGCTCATGAAATGTTGCATGCCGTGTATCAAAGATTATCAGATGGCGAAAAGAATGAAATTGGTAGTCTGCTTGAAAATGAGTATGTAAAACTTCAAAAAGACGAAGCGTTTGTTGATTTAATTGAATTTTATGAAAAGACTGAACCTGGCGAGAGGCAAAATGAACTATTCTCCGTTATCGGTACGACAGTTGCTAATATTGATGAAAAATTAGAGTCGTATTATAAAAAATATTTTGTAGATAGACAGCAGATTGTCTCCTATAACAATAAATATAATAAGGTGTTTAAAGATTTATCTGATCGGGCTGCGGTCTTGGCAGCGCAAATTAAAGCATATAATGATTCAATGCCTGGAATTATGTCAAAATATAACTCTGATGTTAAGGTGCTTAATAAAGATATCGAAAACTTCAATGAAAGAGCTTCCAGTGGATATTTTAAAACTTGGAGCCAATTCTATGCTGAGAAATCGACAATTGAACAAAGAGTGTCTGTAATTAATCAAACTAGGACTACTATTAATTCTGATATTGAAAAATATAATTCCGCATTGACCGAATATAACTCGATTGCGGTTGAATCTCAAAAGCTATATAGCAGTATAGATAGTACTCTAGAAAGCGCTGGGTCTTTGGAATAATATGGCAAAAACAAGAACACAATTTGTTTGTCAGAACTGTGCAGCTAGTTATCCAAAGTGGTCTGGTAAGTGTGATAATTGCGGCGAGTGGAACACCTTAGTCGAACAGTCGATTGACTCGATTGGCAAGTCTGCCGTTTCTAAGGCAATTACTGGCGGAAAAATGCTTCAAGTGCAGAGCATGAATTCAATTACTACCGAGGAAGGGTTTAATCGTTTAAAAACTGGATTCCCTGATTTTGACACAGTGCTTGGTGGGGGTATTTTGCCAGGTAGTGTTATTTTACTCGCTGGTCAACCTGGTATTGGTAAAAGTACTTTATTGTTACAACTTTCTGCAAATATTGCAAAAACAACGCCAATTTTATATGTAAGCGGCGAAGAGTCGGCAAATCAGGTTAAATTGCGAGCTATTAGGCTTGGTGCCGGTAAAAATGAGCAAATTGATTTTGTATCAAGTACAAATACTAGTGATATTGCCACTACTATTCAGTCAGCAAATTATAAATTAGTAATTATTGATTCAATACAAACATTGTCGCTTGATGATATTACTTCTGCCCCTGGCACTGTTAGTCAGATTACTAACAGCAGCAATGTCATTATAAGATCTGCTAAGCAATCTGGTGCGGCTGTTATTTTGGTTGGACATGTTACAAAAGAAGGAGGTATTGCAGGTCCAAAAATTTTAGAGCATCTTGTTGATGTTGTGCTGCAATTTGAGGGTGATCGATATGGTGGGTTTAAGATTGTTAGGGCTGCAAAAAATCGGTTTGGATCAACCAATGAGGCTGCAATATTTGAAATGAATCAAGATGGATTATCGATTGTTGAGAATCCTTCCGCAGCCTTGTTATCCGAAAGACAAAACTCTGACGGATCGGTTGTTTTAGCAACGATTGAAGGCACGCGACCGATCCTTGTTGAAATACAGGCATTGGTTAGCAAGACAAATTTTGGTTATCCAAAAAGAACGGCGAGTGGATTTGATTTAAATAGACTAAATTTACTAATTGCGATTCTTGAGCGACGAACTAAATTGGTTCTTTCTGATAAAGATGTATACGTTAACGTTGTTGGCGGTATTAAACTTGATGATAGGGCGTCTGACTTAGCGATTTGCATGGCCATTGCCAGTGCAACTGCAAACAGAAAAATTGGTGATGGGGTTGTGGTTTTTGGTGAAGTTGGCTTGGGTGGTGAGGTCAGATCGGCACAATCATCAGATAGAAGAATAGCGGAGGCGCAAAAACTTGGGTTTACTCAAATAATTGCACCAAAAAATTGTAAGAATAACGCCTTAGTTCATAGTGTTGGTGATTTAAGATCCGCGCTGATTGATTATTTAAAGAAAGAGTAGGTAGAAAAAATGGATTTTTTAATTATTACACTGTTATCTGTTATTGCCGCCGAGACTTCATATTTGGCTTTAGTTAATTTTAAAAAAATATCGAATTTCAGGTCGGCAGACAAAAAGATTTTTATTGATACGTCGGTTCTGATTGATGGACGAATTGTTTTAGTGGCAAGTTCTGGTTTTGTTATGGGTAAGCTTTGTATCCCAAGAAGCGTATTGGGCGAGCTTCAATTTATGGCGGATAAAGCTGATGGCGAAAAAAGAACTCGAGCAAGATATGGATTGGATGTTGTTGCGGATTTGCAGCGTATTGATGGCTTAAAAATTGACATATTTCAAGACAGTATTTTGGCGAAAGAAGGTGTTGATGAGAGGTTGATATACTTAGCAAAAAAATATAAAGGATCTATTTGCACGATTGACTACAATTTAAACAAAGTTGCCAGTGTTGAAGGTATTAAGGTTTTAAATGTTAACGATTTAGCGATCAGTCTAAGAATGTCATATTTACCCGGAGAAAAAACTATGCTTGAGCTAACCCACAAGGGTAGTGACGATCATCAAGCCGTCGGTCATTTACTTGATGGAACTATGGTCGTCGTTGAGAGGGCTAATAATATGATTGGAAAAACTGTTGAAGTTGAGTTTACTCGTGTTTTACAAACCTCTGCTGGAAAAATGATGTTTGCAAAGGTGATAAAACCTGCAATAAATAACCAACAAAGATATGTTCAAAAAAGTGTTATACAAAAAAATGCCAACAATAATAAATCTAATAACAATGTTTTTAAAAATAATCGTAATAACTATCGAAAAAAGCCAACACAATTTACGAACAAAACTAATCAAACTTCCGAAGATATCATTGTCGATTTAGCCAATAAATAATTGGGTATTATTAATAAAATTAGCTGATTTCATAATAGGATTTTTTCTAATCGGTAGTTATTTGATTCTTATTATGGTCCAGCTGTGTATTCGATCGTTGCCGTACCAGAGGCTGAATATAAGCCAGAATCGGTTACAGTAGCTGTTACTGTTTGATCTTCTTTAACTTCGCTGCCCATAGTGTAGGTGTAGGTATATGGGCCGGATCCACTGAGCGTTTTTACGATGGTGCCATTAATGGCAATATCTACGGAGGTGATACTAAATGTTCCTTTTTGAGCAGTTGCAGTTATGTCATACGTTCCGGCCGGAGATGATGGGCTGGCTGAAACGGTGATACTTGGTGCCGTGTCTGAGCAAGCATGGATGTTGTCTTCAGCGGTTGCGTCATAGGTGACGTCTACGGCCGTAAATACGTCTTTTTTAGTTATTACGTCTATAGTTTTTATTACTTCAAGTTCAACTATTGCGCTTGCTGGAGTGCAGTCAGTAGCCTTTTTTCTTGATACTTTGTCAAACTTCAAGGTAGTCTTGGTCTTTCCTTGAGTTGCATTCCACCACGATGGGTATAATTCATTTCCAACAGCCTGTATGCCCGTCGGTCGTTCGTACCATTCATAGGCGGTATATTTTCCTTGCTTGGCATATATTTCGTTATGTGCGTATGACATAACGCTATCAATCATTACTCCCGGGATAGAAGACGTGCCTTGCTTTAGAATGGTTGCATCAGAATTTCCTAGCCATACAGCCATTGTTAGGGCTGGACTATAACTTACCATCCAAATATCTTTTGCGTAGCCGCCCTTGTCTGAGGTACCGGTTTTGGTTGCGGTCTTAACGCCATTAATTTCAAATCCAAGTGCGTGCCTACCGTTTAAATCGGCTCGTGCAACGTCATCCGATAAAATGTCACTAACAATATAGGCAGATTGGGAGCTTACGATTTGTTTAGACTCTGTATCTGTCCATTGTAGTAGTGTTTCATTGGCTGTATTTGTCACCTTTAGGATGGTTGCTTGAGGCTTGTAAGCCCCTTGTCTTGCAAGTGTCGCAAAGCCGTTAACTAGATCGATTTGTCTAACACCACAGCCACCGATTGCAGCGGCAAGGCCAACATTTACTTCTTCTCCTTGTGTACAGTAGCTTGAGACGCCGAGGTCGTGGATTGTATCAAGAGTAGTTTTTACTCCAGAGATGTACATTGCAGTAACAGCTGCAACGTTTCGAGATGTAGCCAGTGAGTACCTAATTGTTAGCGGACCTTTAAATTTATGATCTGCATTATAGAGCCTTGAACCATAGATTGAGTCGATGTTTGTATCGTTAAAAATACTGCCACTACCATAATTAATACCATTTTCTTTCTCTTCAAATAATTCTGAGTAGACTAACGGCTTAACGGTTGATCCTGGCTGAATATAAGCAATAGCTGCGTTATCTTGACCAAAGCCAGAGTAGCTAAAATCTCGACTGCCCATTAGGGCTACAATTTGCCCAGTTTTGGTATCTTCAACTGTTGAAGCGCCATTTGAAAAACCTGCGTAATTTGGCCAATACGAAGAAAACATATTATTCATTGATTCTTCAAGTTTTGTTTGTATATCTAAATCAAGAGTTGTGGTGACGGTTAATCCGCCATTGCCTAAGGTTGCCTCACCGAGCTCGGTTTTTAACTGATTTCGGACCATTTGGACAAAGTGTGGTGCTTTGATGTCTTTATATTGATCAACTTCAGGAATAATCGTATCAATTATTGGATAGGCCTTGGCATCATCAGCCTCTTTTTGATTGATATACCCTTGTTCGACCATATAATCTAGTACGGTGTGCTGTCTAGCTATGAGTTTTTCGTGACCACTGACGTTATATGGGTTGAAAAGTGGTGGATTTTGTGGAATCGAAGCTAGCAAGGCTGACTCTGCTAGATTTAAATCTTTAGCTGATTTGCCAAAATATGCTTTTGCGGCTGATTCAACACCATTGCGTCGTCCACCATAAGGCGATTCGTTAAGGTAGAGTGTTAGAATCTGATCTTTGGTATACATTCGCTCAACTTCAATCGCCAAGATCATTTCTTTAATTTTTCTTGGAATACCATCAATGCCACGTAATCCGGCCTCGTCGGCAAAGAATACTTGTTTGACTAGCTGCTGAGTGAGTGTAGAGCCGCCTTGTGTGCTACCACCAGTTGCATTATTAACAACTGCTCTAATTAAACCTGGAATACTAACGCCACCTTCTTGATAAAAATATTTATCCTCGATAGCAACGGTAGCTTTTTTCAAATAATCAGAAATTTCTTCACTTTTAACGACTAGTTTGTAATCTCCGTCTCCCTTGTCAACCCATAAGGTTTTGCCGTTTCTATCAAGATAAGTCGTGACATTTGTCTGAACTTTTTTGGCAAGTTCACTTGGTGAAATTGAGTCAAGATCTTTTCTAAAATAGGCAAATAAACCGCCAACAAATAACACGCATAATAATACAGAAATACCAATAATTTTTGCTGACATAATTAAGCCACGTTTGCTAAACCAATAACCAAAAAAATTCTTTGGTTTTAATCTAAATAGGGCACGCTTAATTGGATTTTTTGGTAAAGAAGCAAGATATTCGGCATGCTTTCGTAGCTCAGCTTCTTTTTTAGCTTTTCTGGTATGCGATAAGTTTGAATACACGCTTAGTTTGCGTGTTTTTTTTGACTTTTTAATTCCCACGTGTTTTTTCCTCATCAACATTTAATTATTTTATTATAGCACTATGACTTTAAACCAACAATTTTAAAGTAAGATGCAGATAAAGAATTTTTTTGTTATACTTATAATATATTTAATGAATAAGGATAAAAATGAAACTTTCAGAAGAGCTTAAATGGCGTGGTTTTTTTAACCAAACTACCTACAAAGACTTATCAGTATTAGACGGTGCGCCAATTTCATTTTATTGGGGTGTTGACCCAAGTTCAGATAGCATGACGATTGGGAATCTTGCTTCAGCTATGATGATTCGTTGTTTTATGGAACATGGCCATAAAGCGCATCTCTTGGTTGGTGGTGCTACTGGTATGATTGGTGATCCGGATGGTAAATCTAGTGAGCGTAATCTGAAAACTTTTGATGAAATTGCAAAGAATAGACAGGCAATTGCTGGCCAATTTAAGCAAATTTTTGACGGTAAAGAATTTTTAATTGTCGATAATTATGATTGGTTCAAGGATTTTAATTATTTAGATTTTTTGCGTCAAGTTGGAAAGTATGTTCCTTTAAGCCAGATGCTTGGTCGTGATTTTGTACAAAAACGTCTCGATAGTGAAGGTAGTGGTATTAGCTATGCTGAGTTTAGCTACGCGCTGATTCAGGCGTATGATTTTGTTTATTTATCAAGAAACTATGGTGTTTCTTTGCAGCTTTGCGGCGGTGATCAGTGGGGAAATTCAATTGCTGGAGTTGACTTAGTTCGTCGGCTCGATTCAAAAGAAGTTAATATATATTCGACGCCGTTAGTCATAAATAAAGCAACTGGTGTAAAATTTGGAAAATCCGAAGGTGGGGCAGTTTGGCTTAGTGCTGAAAAAACCAGCGTATATAAGTTTTACCAATTTTGGCTAAATGTTGACGATATTGGCGTAATTGATTATTTAAAAATATATACAACTTTGAATAAAGAACAAATTGATACCTTACAAGTTGAGACACAAAATAATCCATCGGCGCGATTAGCCCAAAAAACTTTGGCTGAAGAGGTAACAAAATTAGTTCACGGTTTTGATAGAACTGAAAGTGTCAAGCGAGTTACGGATGTTTTGTTTGGCGGCGCTTCATTTGATACGCTTTCAGAACAAGATCTAGACTTGCTTTCAAGAGAGATTCCATCTGTCTCTTTAGGACAAACAATTATTGATTCATTGGTAAAATCCGAAACTGTTAATAGTAATGGCGAAGCTCGAAGGTTAATGCAATCCGGCGCGGTGTCAATTAATGGTCAAAAAGTGAGTGAAAATTTTGTGATTAATAAAACTTCTTTGATAAAAAAGGGTAAAAACAGTTTTATCTTAGTGCATTAAAGCAATAATATGAATTTATTGTCTTCGATTGAAAAAATAAAAGGAGTTGGCGAGAAAACTAGTCAGCAACTTATTAAATCAGGTATTACAACAATTGATGACTTGATAAATTTTTTGCCACGAGCGTATGAAGATTATTCGAACGTTGCAAATATTATTGATATCAACCCGGGCAAGGTAACTATTAGAGCACGTTGCGAAAAAATAGCCACGCGGCAGGTTCGTCGAGGGCTAAGGCTTACAACGGCGACAATTGCTGACTCGACTGGAAAAATTCAAGCCATTTGGTTTAATCAACCGTATCGCGAAAAACAACTCAGTTCTGGTGAAGAATTTTATTTCTCTGGTGAATATGAGTTTAATTATAACCATTATCAATTGACAAATCCAAGCGCTGAATTAGTAAAAGATATGCCAGTTCAAACAGGTAGAATGCTTCCAACCTACCGTTCCGTTAAGGGTCTAAAAATTCAGCTGGTTCGTAAATTATTAAATGAATTAAAACCATTAATTCATGCAATCCCAGAGAATTTACCTCAAGAGATTGTTTTGTCTCAAAAATTAATTTCGCATAGCCAGGCGATTTTTAATATGCACTTTCCGACATGTCAAGAAGATATTGTAAAAGCACGTGAGCGTTTGGGTTTTGAGGAACTATTTCAGCTATTACTTGCGAGTCAATTAAATAGACAAATCAATTCAAAGCTAATCGGTTGGCAAATTCCTTTTAATAAAACCGTGGTTACGAGTTTTGTAAAAAAATTACCATTTGAGCTAACAAATTCTCAACGCCTTGCTTCCTGGGAAATTATCAAAGATCTTGAAAACAAAACTCCGATGAATCGATTATTGCAGGGCGATGTAGGTTCTGGAAAAACAGTTGTAGCTGGGCTTGTTGCCTGTCAGGTTGCAAATGCCGGATTTCAAACTGCAATTATGGCGCCAACTGAAATTCTAGCCTCACAACACGCCGAGACTCTTCAAAAACTGCTTAGTCCATTTGGTATAGGTGTTGGTTTGCTAACCGGTTCTGTTAAGGGAAAGTTCCGCAATGAGCTATTGGAAAAGATTCAATTGGGCGATGTCGATGTTGTAGTTGGCACTCATGCTCTAATACAGGACTCTGTTAAGTTTAATAAGCTAGGCTTTGTTGTAATCGATGAGCAACATCGTTTTGGGGTTGATCAACGTCAAAATTTATTAAACAAGTCGGTTTTTATGCCACATATGTTAGCAATGACAGCAACGCCAATTCCGCGTAGCCTTGCGCTAACTGTTTATGGTGAACTAGATGTAAGTATTTTAAATGAGCTACCAAAAGGCCGTAAGCCGATTGCAACAAAAATATGGTCGCCAAATAGTAGAGATAAATTGTATACATTGGTTGACTCTGAAATAAAAGCTGGTCGACAGGCCTACGTTATTTGCGGCTTGATTGAAGATAATCCCGATAATGATCAAAAAAGTGTTAGCTCGGAGTATGTTAGGCTACAGAATTCGATTTTTAAACATCGTCGCATAGGGTTGTTACATGGCAAACTTAAGCCATCCGAAAAAGATGATATTATGAAAAAGTTTTTGCAACACGAAATAGACATTCTCGTTAGCACTACTGTTGTTGAGGTTGGTGTAGACGTTCCGAATGCGACAGTGATTATTATAGAAGATGCTGATCGATTTGGTTTGTCGCAACTCCACCAATTGCGCGGCAGGGTTGGACGAAGTGATTTGCAGAGCTATTGTTATCTTGTGACGAGTACTAGCCAGAAACCGTCTCAAAGATTAAAAGCAGTTGAAAGTAGCAATGACGGTTTTTATTTAGCTGAAGTTGATTTAAAATTAAGAGGCCCTGGCGAAATATATGGAAAATCACAACATGGACCGCTAAATCTGCAGATTGCATCGCTTGCGGACACAAAATTAATTAATCGCGCTCAAAAGGAAGCAAAATTGTTTATTGAAAATAATATGGACATCAATAATTATCCTGAACTTGCCAAAAATGTTCATTATTATCAAAGATTAACAACTCTAAATTAAAGATATGTATTCTGGTCAAACAATTAGTAAACAGTCGGGAAAAATAATTGGCGTCCATCAGAAGATTGATAGATGCGCAAGGCGAAATTTGAGCTTATTATTAAAGAACAATCGTGATTTTCCTGGTATTAAAAGCATTATCTATTTTGAAGGCAAGAATGGTCCTGATGGATTAAAAATTAAACGTTCAAAAAAAGACAATCCTTGGCATTTTATAAACCCTCAAGATTCAAAGGATAGAGCTTTGATAGAGATGATTAATGATCATATCTATAATCTATCCACTGCTTTAATGGAAAATAATCAAGTTAGAGCTTCATTTGAAGCAGCTTGGCTGGCACATGCAATAACTGATGGCTTAACTCCGGCTCATCTTGTGCCATTGGGCGATGAGATAAAGAAATTATTTGGTCGCTCGCCCCGAGATGTTGACAGTTATCACAATAAAAAAATTATTCATGGCAAGAGTAAATTAGACAGTATTACAAAAAATATAAGTTTTTGGGGCGGTAATATGGTTATGAGTCACTTTATTTTTGAAGCTGGCGTTGCGACCGCAATTGCTTCGAAAAAGTATTCAATTATGAGTCCTAGTGATAAAGATATTAAATATATGAAGCAATATGGCTTTGAAAAAATATTTTTAAAATCAGTAAGAAAAATTCATGGGTTAAAATCATATGAGAATTTCTTACAAAAAGGTATGACTGTTGATCTGGCAATTGAAATAAAAGATGTTATTATTCCCGAAATTATCAATTGCGTTACATTGGGCTGGTATCAAGCGGTTTTATTGTCAAAAAAATAATCTAAATAGTGTGATAAGATCTTTATAAATGCATTTACGAATAATTTCTGGACTATATGGTAATAGAACAATTCAAGCTCTCGATAACGGCGTAACTCATCCAATGAGTGAGCGGGTTAGGGGGTCATTGTTTAATATTATTGGCGAAGAAATAAATAACGCTGAAGTATTAGATACTTTTGCTGGCTCTGGATCACTTGGACTTGAAGCAATAAGTCGTGGCGCTAAAAATGCAACTTTTGTCGAGCGTGACAAAAGAGCAAAACAGATTTTGATTGAGAATATAAAATCAATTGGAGTCGAGGACAAAACGACAATTTTTGGTATGGGCGTTAGTACATATATTGATGATAATTCTGAAAAAATGTATGATGTAATTTTTACAGACCCTCCCTATAATGATATGCAATTATCCACAGTTTCAAGATTAGGAAAATTATTAAGCCCAAATGGACTTATGGTATTATCATACCCAGGTAGAGGTGAGGTACCGACCGTTGATGGAATTGTTGTGGTGGACAATCGTAGTTACGGAAATGCGGCTCTTGCCTTCTATCGAAAAAAATAGCGGCTTAGGTCGCTATTTTTTGTTTGGTATTATTCCGTATTAGTTAAATAAATGGTACGGATGAAAAGATTTGAACTTTCACGCCCGAAGGCACCAGCACCTGAAGCTGGCGTGTCTACCATTTCACCACATCCGCATATTTATTTCTTTGCGCTTGCGAGTATACAATTTTCATTATTGTCACCACGCGCGCATATTTATATTTTACAGTATACTTTTATATTTTTGGCGAGTACTTGGCAAAATCAGCTAAATTATAGTCTGGATTCATAGCGCTAATTAATGTTTTTAGGTCAGCTTTTTGCTTAACGCCGGGGTTCATAGTGCCAAATGGATCAAAGATATTTCTAATTTCGTTATAAATGGATTCAACTGATTCGTCTAGTTGGTTGTAGGCAGCGGTTGCTTTTGTGCGGCCTTCGCTGGATTCAACAACAAAATTTCCGCCAAAGCGACTTATGAGTTCGGCGTAGTCACTAATTAACTTAAACACTTTTTGTTTATCGCTAACCTGATGTAGCTGAAGTAGTGGACGAGTGCAAATTACGCCGTTAAGCCAACGTATATGCACCGGTAATTCTATATGATGTTTTTCGGCTAATTCAGACAAAGCGTTTAAGAAATCTTCTCGACTGTTGGCTGGAACTGAAGCGCCATCAATCAAAGGTGGCATAGAATCTTTGTTGTCGTCTGGTTGAAGAATTAGCGAGCTAATACTGCGAATTGCATGTAACTCATCAATAGAATAGTCCTTGTCGGTAAAGATTTTTGTCTCGAATTTTGATAGCTTTTTAAGAGTCTGTTTAATTTTGTGTTTTCGAGCGCTATCACTAAAATCATGGAAGCTAACGAATATAATTGCACCGTCATCGCTACCACTTTCGATATTCGAAAACATGAATTTTTTACCATATTCATTTTCTGCTTTTGCAAAAAGGCGTCCATCAATTAAATCAATTGAATCTGGCTTTAGTTTAACTATTTCGTCCGCGGCATCTCTGGCGGTTTCTGGCTTGTCAAATACAGCCACGATAATCGATTCGCTCTCACTATAATATGTGGCATTTAATACGATTTCCGAGATAATACCAAGCGTTCCTTGGCTCCCAACAAATAATGGCGTTAGGTCAAATGAACCATCGCGGTTTTTAACTTTTGTTATGCCAGAATAGCCAACGTTATTTATTGATTCTGGAGATATTTTATCAGCAATTGTCTGTTCGTTATCTTCGATTAACCCATCGACTTTGCGATAAATTTCACCTTCAAATGTTTGTAATCCCTTTTTCTTATCAAGTTCGTGTTTGCTAATACGTTTTGTCTCAATTAGATCACCATTGGCCAAAATAACCTCAAGTCGGCTAACCCAATCGCCGGTTTGTCCATATTTTCCAGATAATGGGCCAGCGGCATTATTGGCAACTGCACCGCCGATTGTGCTGTATTGATAAGATGAAGGAAACGTTGGAATTATTAATCCGTGTGTTTTTAGAATTTCGTTAATTGTTCCAAAGTTTGCGCCTGGTTGAGTATGGACAAACGGATCTTTGCCCTTTGTGTTGATATAAATAATTTTATTAAGATGGGCTGCGGAGTTAATAATAATACCTTTACCGATTGCGCCACCGGTTTGGTCTGAGCCGCCACCGCGAGCAATTATTGGCATAATGTGGCCTTTTTCGGCTAATTGCCATGTAAATCTGGCAATTTTGCGTATGTCATTTGTAACGCGTGGATGTGCGACCAGCTCTGGTGTAATAGTTAAAATACTACCGTCGCGTGAAAATCTTTCGCGAATCGCTTTTGATCCAGTAACTTCGCCTAAAATATGTTCATTAAGATATTGTGCAATTTTATTCATTAACCCTAACCCCCGGTAATTAACTGTAATAATAATATCATAAAAACATAATCATTACATAACATAAATTTAGACTTTAAAGTGTGAAAATATTTTGGTATAATAAGTTTTGAAAATATCTATGCGGATGTGGTGTTGATGATAAAAATCGTAGACACGCAAGCGTGGAAAAAGTAGTATGCTAATGTGGTGCCAATGATGTAAATCGTAGACACGCAAGCGTGGAAAAAGTAGTATGCTAATGTGGTGCCAATGAT
>CAZTKH010000004.1:2252-4245 GCA_964613925.1 uncultured Saccharimonas sp. (SeqCode) | reverse complement strand
TCGCGAAGTTTCGGGGTCGCCGAAGGTGACCGAGTCCTTTCATCCGTACCAATAAAAAAAGATAGTCAAAAGACTGTCTTTTTTTATTGGTATTGTTTAGAAAATGCTCGAATCTTTACATCCAAGGCGTCAAGGTGAAAATTGATGAGAAATTTAAAACCGACCAAATGGTCGGCTTTTTGCTTAGTAAAGTCAGGAGTTATCCTCTTTATTCTTCTTACAAAAACTGAGGTCATAGCCTAAACTCTCTAAAATTGGACGGTATGGGTTGGTATAGAGATTATTTTTTAGCTCTTCATTACCAGCGCGATCAGCATGTTGCCAAGCTTCCACGTAGCATTTAAAAATTGTTTCATGAAGATCTTCGTGTTTCATATTCTTCATATTCAACGCCCTCATCCTTTATCATGTGCTAAGCGGTATTAAACGCTCTATATATTACTAATTATAACATATTTAATAAAATAATTCAACTTTTGTGAATAATAATCAATAAGTATTATAGGTTTTTAAGTTATAATCAGTTTAATGAAAGAAAAAACAATTGGAGTCGGTCCGCATCCAAAACCTTGGCCAACTGATCAAAAATACGATTTGGAATTACTTGAAAATGGCGATAAGCGCAATGTCTTAGATAAGTATCGTTACTGGACTATTGATGCAATAAAGGCTGATTTGGACACGAGTCGCGCCTCTTTGCATATTGCAATTGAAAACTGGCAACACGATCTTAATATTGGCACAATTGTTCGGACTGCCAATGCTTTTAATGTTGAAACGGTACATATTATCGGCAAGCACCATTGGAACCGTCGTGGAGCGATGGTAACGGATCGATACATGAACATTATTCAACACGATACGGTAAAAGAGTTTGCTGAGTTTATGAAATCAGACAATAGGCAGATAATTGCCATAGATATCGTTCCTGGGGCAGTAGAGTTGTCTAAGACAAGTTTGCCAGCCAAAACTGTCTTGGTGTTTGGCGGTGAAGGTCCTGGCCTTAGCGAGCAAATGCAAGCGGTAGCTGAGCAAACTGTTAAAATTGAGCAGTTTGGATCAACCCGTTCAGTAAATGTTGGCGTAGCGGCTGGAATCGCCATGTACGCTTGGATGCAACAATATATTTTGAATAGATAAGCAAATAAATTGTATTAAATATAAAAATATTATATAATAGATATATTGGCTATTTACTTTAATAATTAGAATAAATGTGGAAGAGGTGATTATTTTGAGCAAAAAATTTAACCCTGATTCTTGTGCAATCAATCGAGGTGTCATAGAAAAATGGGACTGTTTACGAGATGATTCGACAACGGCTTTTATGGTCGCTACTCAACTTGGTGCCTACAATCGGCCCTTGACGGCTTTGGATATTATTCTTTCAACATGTAAGCATTATGGAGTTAGTCTTGATCAGGTTTTGAGTAAAAGCACAGACGAAAAGGTTTGTCTTTCTCGAAAGATTGCAGTGCATCTTGTTAAGTTCAGCTACTGCATGCTGACTAATCGGCAAATTGCAGAATTAATGAATCGCAAAAACGCATCATTTGTTAATCGTTGCGTTAATGACGTTAATTATCTGTGTCAGTATAGTCGTCATTATGAGACTATCAGAGAAGATCTTTTAACGATTAAGAGAAGCCTCTTGGTCGATTCGGCGAAAACATCAAGGTTTAGTAAATAGAACAATGCCCGGTATTTATAATGCCGGGCTATTTTATTTGCAAAAAAAACGGCAGTTTTAAGCTTTGATATTGTAATAAACAGAGAAAAATGTAAAAATAATTGTAATGAATACTCTATCATCACAACCATATAAAGGTGCAAGGGATTTTTATCCAGAAGATAAAAGAGTCCAAAACTATATATTTTCGACATGGCGAAAAGTTGTTGAATCGTTTGGTTACGAAGAATACGGTGCTCCAGTGCTTGAGCCATTAGAAGTATATGCTGCTAAAAGCGGTCAAGAGCTTGTCAACGAACAAAC
>CAZTKH010000004.1:0-2152 GCA_964613925.1 uncultured Saccharimonas sp. (SeqCode) | reverse complement strand
TCGGATAAAATTATGAAACAGTTTGGTGCAAAGCCTCAAGATTACGTCATTAAAGTAAATAATCGCAAGTTAATTAATTTTATGATGGCACAATATCTTGGACTTGACGCTGTTCAATCTCAGCAAATGATGAAATTGCTAGATCGTAAAGATAAGATTCCAAAAGATGAATTTATTTTGCAAGCAAAGGAGATCTTTGGTGAATGGTCTGAAATTGGCTTAGCAAAAATTAATGCCTTGTTGCAGGCTAAGTCGATGGCTGATTTGCCAGCTGAAATTTGTGAGTGCTCGAGCGTTCGTGAAGTTCAAGAGCTCTTCACTTTACTTGACCGGGCTGGTGTTGAAAGTGTTACTTTTGATATTACTTTGATGCGTGGCCTTGATTACTACACTGGCATGGTTTTTGAAGTTCACGACACTCACCCAGACAATAATCGTTCGATGTTTGGCGGTGGTCGTTATGACGGTTTGGTTGGTGTTTTTGGTGTTGAGCCGATTTCCGCTGTTGGCGTTGCGCCTGGCGGAACTACTATGGAGAATTTTTTGGCAGCTCACAATCTGTTGCCAAAACAGATTTCAACAACAGACATTTACGTTGTGGCACTGGGTGATTACAAACGTGATGCAACTAAATTGGCTAGCGAACTTCGCGACAAAGGCATAAACGTTGAACTTGATTTATCAATGCGAAAATTAGACAAGCAACTACGAAACGTGCTAAAAAAGTCAATTCCGTATATGATATTTGTTGGCGAAGATGAAGTGAGGTCAGGAAAGTTCGCGTTCAAAGATATTAATAATTCACAAGATTATAAACTGGATATTGCTGGTATTATCGATTTTGTTACAAAGGCTAAAAGGAGAGACTAATAATGAAAACAACTGTAAAAAATTTATCTGATACAAAAGTTCAACTAACGATCACATTAGGCGTAGAAGAGTTGGAAGCTGCCAAGCAAACTGCTGTCAAACATATTTCACATGATCTTAAGGTGGCGGGTTTTAGAAAAGGAAAAGTTCCTTATGACGTTGCTATCAAGCACATTAATTCTGAAGAACTTCAGGAACATATTGGTAATGAAGCCATTAGTAAGGCCGTAGCTGAAGCTTTTATGTCAAATAAAATTCAAGCCTTGGACCGTCCTGCTGTTGAGGTAAAGAAATTTGTTCCTGGTGAAATGCTTGAATTTACGGCTGAGGCGGAAATTTTACCAACAGTAAAACTTGGTAACTATAAAAAATTAAATGCCAAAACCGATAAAGTTGAAATCAAAGAATCAGAGGTGGATGAGATTGTTAATCGGGTTCGTCAGGGCTATGCTGAGAAAAAAGATGTTGAACGAGTTGCAAAAGAAGGCGACGAAACTGTTATTGATTTTGTTGGCAAGCGCGATGGCGTGGCTTTTGCTGGTGGTACTGGCAATGATTATGCTTTAACTCTTGGCTCTCACCAATTTATTCCTGGTTTTGAAGAAGGTGTCGTGGGTCATAAAAAAGGCGATGTTTTTGACTTGGACCTTACTTTTCCAAATGATTATGGCGCAAAAGACCTTCAAGGTGCCAAAGTTGTGTTTACGGTTACTTTGAAAGCTGTTAAAGAAGTTGTTTTGCCGGAACTCGATGATAAGTTGGCGGCAAAGGTTGGTCCATTTAAATCAGCTGCTGAACTTCGTGATGATATTAAACGTGAAATTACGGCTCAAAAAGAGCGTGAAGCGAATGAAAAACTAAAAGATAAGCTAGTTATGCAATTAGTCGAGGCAAGTCATGTTCCAGTTCCTGAAATTTTAGTTTCTGACCAAATGCAATCAATTGAGCAAGATTTTACAAATAATTTAATGTATCAGGGCCTATCATTGGATCAATATCTTGAAAATAAAGGTTTTGAGACAAAAGAAAAATGGCTATCTGATGAAGTAAAAGTTATCGCTGAAAAACGCGTCAAGGCTGGTTTGGTATTGGCCGAGTTAAGCAAAGCCGAGGCAATTGAAGCAACTCCATCTGAAATTGCAGATAGGATTGAGGTTTTCAAACAACAATATGCCAAAAACCCAGAAGCCTTAAAGCAATTTGAGCAACCAGAAGTTCGTCGAGATATTATTAATCGATTATTGACTGAAAAAACTGTTGATCGATTAGTTAAATTAAATAC
>CAZTKH010000003.1:14775-25559 GCA_964613925.1 uncultured Saccharimonas sp. (SeqCode) | reverse complement strand
CAAGAATTGCGCGACGGCAAGGCAATAAGTTGGGCTCGAAACTATTTGGGAATTGGAATTGTCATTATTGGATTGTTTTTGCTGGTTGAGCAAATTTTTCCAAATTTAATTAACTTTCGTTGGAGTTTTATTTGGCCAGTCGCTTTAATTCTAGTGGGTTTTGCAATAATTTTTAGAAAGAGGGGATAATTATGTCTGAAGAAAATATTCAAACCGAAAGTCAAAAAGACGAATCAAAAAAACACCCACGATATGAAAAAAATGATAATAATATTGCCATAAAAGTATTTTGGGGGTTGTTATTGATTTTGATTGGCGGAATTGCCTTGGCTGGAAATTTTAATCTAGTAAAAGTGCAATGGGGTGTTTTATGGCGACTTTGGCCATTGTTCATAGTCGTGGCTGGTTTGTCGATTTTGGCATTTAAGCATGTTATTTGGCAGATTATTTCAATAATATTATCAGTTGCGACAGTTGCCGCAATTGCCTGGATTTTATTGGGCGGCGCAAGTCAATTTGGCGTTGGAGCGATGCAAAAATCAAATGAAACAGTTCAGGTTACGTCCGTAGATGTAAAAAGCTTACTTGTTGCTGTCGATGCCGGCGCAAGCCAAATTAAAATTTCAACATCCGATCAAAAAGAAGCAGTTATTGCTGAATTAAACAGTAATTATTCAAAGTTAAAGCAATCTTCGGCAATCGAAGGTGCTGTTCAGAAAGTAAATTTGTCGATGATACCAAGCAACGGCTGGCTTGTTGATATGAAAAATGAGTGGGATGTTAAAATGTCTCGCGCTTTGCCGATCAACCTAACCCTCAATGCTGGTGCTTGTGATGCAGATATTGATATGTCTGAGGCAGAATTAAGTACGGTGGATATAGATAGCGGCGCAAGCAGTTTATTGTTATCACTTGGCGACAATCAGGATTTGGCCAATGTAAAAATCGACTCTGGTGCAAGCTCAATAACTATCAGAATTCCAAAAGATAGTGGTGTAATGCTAGGCTTTGATGATGGTTTGAATTCGAAAGAATTGGCTGATTTAAAACATGTCGACAATAAAACCTATAAATCTGATAATTATGATATTGCTACAAAAAAAGTGAATATCATAGCTAAAATTGGAGTATCTTCGTTCAAGATTGAACGATACTAATTTTTTAGTTAATTAAAAAATTAAAGCTTCACTTATTCCAGAACAAACCAACTTTAGGGCAGTTCGCGCTAGGGCTTTTTTGGTGTTAATCCGTGTAGTTGGCTTTTCGGGATAAGCTTCTGTTAATTCTTTAACTGTTTTATAAAGTGGTGTGCGTTTGATTGAATATAAAATTGAATTTTGCAAAGAAACCTTCCATTTAGGCTTGTCTTCTGTTTGTAGAATGTCTATTTCTTCTCGACGACGCGCAGCTTCAATAGCGTGACAGGCACTAATTGTCCAGCCTTGATCTTCCTCTGGTGCAAATTGGGCAAATAATATTTCGGCCGTATTATTATTTGGCTTTGTATCATAATCTACGATTGCCGAACTGTCGTCGCGCACAAAGAAAAACTCTAAGTATTTGCCTGCCAAATTAACTGTATTAATAACGCGATTTTCTAATTCTTCAGCGAGTTTTGAAAAACCTTGTCGTCTAAGTCCACATGCAATTTTATATGTGTCCATCGGCCAGCTGACTTCGCTTCCATGATAATCGGTAAAATTTATGATATATTTATATTCGCGTGATCTTGTGCGAATTCCGGCTTCGGTTAAAAACTTATTAGAAAATAGTTTTTCTACAATTGGTTCAATATATTTTTGCTTTTCGTTTTCGGATAAATTATCAAAAATTTTTGAGTTCAACATCCGACCCGCAGTTGATTCAACCGTATTAACTGCGACCATTTTGTTGGAGTTTTTTACCCTTTCTTGTTCAAGACAACTTACGAAATATTGCTCTTCTGAACTCCACAGGGAGTTAAAAACACCTTTTTGAATTTTATCCGCTTGTAGGTAATAGGCTTTGGCAAGATCGGTGTGTTTTTTGTCTTGCTCAAATAATTCAGCGGTATTTAATAAAGCATCATAACTTAGAGTCTGAATTTCTGGGTAGACAATTCGGCCAGTCATTCGTACGAGACTACCGTCTTCGTGAATATATGCGGTTGCAGAATCTTTCCAGCCATGGCCGAAGAAGTTTTCTAATTTGCTACGTCGCTCAATGCTTACCAAACCGTCATCACCTATGTTATTAACAATCCAATCGGCGGCATTTTTGGCACAATCAAGTATAGATTCTATTTGGCCGTCTTTTTTCTGAATTGTCTCTGACAATATTTCAGGTCCGTTAGGAGCAATTTTAACGTATCTATTGATTAGATTGATGAACATTGGCGTTGAATCCCCGGAAAAATAAACTATTTTTTGTTCATCATTTTTGTCAGTCCAGATTAGCTGCAGTAGTTTATCGGTAGGCTGTTCATGCATGATCTTGCCCGGATCTTCTTCTGACTTACTACATGATTTTATGCCTTGGAGTTCGGCTAGTTTTTTAATAACGTCATGAGCGAGCTTTGGATACTCAATTAAGAAGTCGTCTGAGATTTGTAAGGAATCGCGGCCAAAAAGGTGTTGAAATTTTTCACCACCACTAGCATTAACCGCACCGCTTTGTGCGTCAATTAATTTTTCGATGTATTTATCGGAGTTTAAAATTTCTGGTTGATTCTTCATATATTCTTTTTATGATCTTGACTTAAAGATTGTATATATCTATAATTATACCACTTTTTACTAAATAAATCAAGTTTAGCGTGATATTTTTATAGATAAATATTAATCAATACTGCTAATAAAGAAGAAGCGTTGCCGAGGCTTTTTCGCTAGTTTTATCAATTATGGCGCCGGCTTTCTCCCAAATTCGAAGTGATGCGACATTGTCTTTGTCTATGGTTGATGTAATATTTTTTAATCCATGATTTTTTGCAATTTCAACTAACAGGTTAAACGCTTGGGTGCCGTAACCTTTATTCCATTCGTTGCTGGCAATCCAGTAACCTATGCGGGCAGAATCTTTTGTCTTATGGCTCAATGATATCAATCCAATTGAAGAATTTTCTTTTAAAATAACATATGATTCGGAATTAGTATCAGCCTGCCATTTGGTTGTTTTTTGTAAAAAATCTTTGGTGGTTACTTTTTGTTGGGTGGAGCCGATTTGCTTTAGCAAAATTTTGTCATTAGATAAAATTTTTGCCAAGCCCGTAGAATTATGTGTGTTAATTCTTGATAATGTAATAGTTTGTTTCATATATATTTATAGTGTATATCATTGCTAAAACGCGTACTATGCTAACTTTTTCAAAGTGCGCAAAACATTACGGCAAAAATTACACAATTGTCTTAGTTCAGGTGTAGAAAATTTACAATAATTTATTGTTATGATATAATACAAAAATCATCAACGGGGCTCTGTTGGTGTGTATTATTTTATAAGAGGTGAAGAATATGTCAAAACTTCCAAAACTTCCAAAACACCCTCGAATCCACCCTAATTCTTTCTTTAACGCAAAATGTCGTGCTGAGGCCTACAATCGATTAATCTTTATGATGGAGTCGATGACAGAGGTTCTTGTAATGGGGTTCGACATTTTTAGTCTAAAGAAAATTAAGGAAGGTGAGCAGTACCTTGTTGTCTACCAAGAGGAAAATCCAACTGATTCATATTGGGTTGGCATAGACTGGGGTGGGTATTGGTATTCTTGTTTTGAAAGTGGCCCGGTCAAATCACTTATCCTGGAATCGATTGACTCAGATAATATACTTGCAAAAGATGATGCAGTATATTGCGAAGCCAGACTGGACTATAACAGTCTTGTAAAAGTTTTTGAGGCAATCAAGTCGAAGTTGCCCGATGATTTGGTTAATCAAATCATTGACAAGTTTGAAATGGCAACGTTTTGATCTCTCCGCTCTTTTTTTATGAGGCTCGATTTATTTCGGGCCTCTTTCTTTTGTTAGAGCATAATTTTCTAGATATTTAAAATAGTTGTATAATATAAAAAAGGAGATGATCCGATATGGCGAAGGTTATTGAAAGAATTGTAGAGTCAAAGGATATAAAAGATGTTAATTCTTTTTGGCCAGTTTATATTATTGGCCTTGCTTCGGGTGTATTTTTTTGGCTTATTACTTTTTTACTTAATCAATTTGTTATTTCTTGGCTATTCTGTAGCTATATGACAGATGCTTCAGCCTGTAGTAATTCTTTAATGATTTCTGGTAATATCTCTTCAGTCTTAATAGCCGTTGTTGGCGTTTTTGTAATGGTAAAAAAGCGCATGACTCAACCGTTAATTGTGTCGGTTGCAACCATGGCTTCGTTATGGGGATTGGCGCAGTGGGTTGATGGCGTACAAATATTAGAGTCGATTTTATGGTGTGGGCTAGTGTATTTGTTGGCATATTTATTATTTTCTTGGATTGTACGTCACGAACGTATTTGGTTGGTTGTCTTGATAATCCTAGTTATTGTTATGGCTATTCGAGTTGTAGTAAATCTTTAATGTTATACTAGTGCTTATGGAACAAATATTTATTTATGTAATTTTTGGGTTAATTATTGTTGGGCTTATTTTTATTTTATGGACAATGAACCAGCGCTTAAAGGATTTAAAAAATTCAGGCTCTGTTGACCTATTAAAAAGTGATGTTATCGAACTTTCGCGGAATATAAATAACTTGCAACAGACGGTTGGTAATAAATTGGACAATAATAATATTTCGATGCAGACTTCGATGCAAAAACAGCTAGGCGAGAGTGCAAAATTAGTGGCGGATGTAACTCAACGACTGGCAAAATTAGACGAGACAAACAAGCGAGTTGTGGATGTGGCCGATGAATTAAAAACTTTGCAAAATGTTTTACAAAATCCAAAACAACGTGGTGTTTTTGGTGAATATTATCTTGAAACTGTGCTGGAAAATGTCATGTCAAGCAAGGGCTATAAAATGCAATATAAATTTAACGATGGCGAGACGGTTGACGCGGTTATTTTTTTGGATAGAGGTCAGATTTTGCCAATTGATAGTAAATTTAGCCTTGAAAATTATAATCGAATGGTTAATGAAACGAATAAAATTGAGCGTGATAAATTATTTAGCAAAGTGCAAGCTGATTTAAAGGCAAGAATAGACGAGACAAGCAAATATATTCGACCAAGTGAAAAAACAATGGATTTTGCTTTTATGTTTATTCCAAGTGAGTCTTTGTATTATGATTTGTTGATTGGTGGCGTTGGTAATGGATCTAGCACTAGGGATCTAATTGAGTATGCTTTTAGGGATAAAAAAGTCATCATTGTTAGCCCAACTAGTTTTATGGCGTACCTGCAGACCGTGCTGCAAGGCCTTAGAAGCCTTCAGATTGAGGAACAGGCCAAGGATATTCAAGTGAGGGTTGGACAGCTTGGACAGCATATTGGACGGTTTGAGGAATATATGAATAAACTAGGTCGCTCGATTGAGCAGACCGTGGGCCATTATAATAATGCCCATAAAGAGCTTGGCAAAGTCGATAAAGATGTTGTTAAGATTGCTGGTACTGACTCATTAATTGATCCGCTATTGATCGATAAGCCTCAATCTGATGACTAAAAGTTGAGATATTAAAACACCTCCGTTAACAGGAGGTGTTTTTAATTCAATAGATTAAACTATTTTTCGCAGACACATTCACATTCTTCAGAATCGTTAGTATTGATAAGTTCCATGATGCCGAAGCCTAGGATACCACCAATAACTGGGGCAATAACAAAAATTGCGATTGGCCAAATATTCCATGACAAAGCGCTAGTTGCAATTGCAAGTGCTGGATTTAGGATTGATAGTGTTGTGTACTGAGCGTTTATTAGTGGTAGTACTACCCAGGTTGATAAAGCTAAAGCGAGAAAAATCGCAAAGCCGTAAGTACAAGCTGATTTGACGCTAGATTTTTTTGATCGAATTGCGGTTGAAACGCCAAGAGCTAGGACTAATGTACCTAGTAGTTCAGCAAAGAAAATTAACCATTCTGAGCCGCTTGCGATCGTACCGGCGTGCAATAAGTAATCGCTTGCAGAGAACGATGGATATTGTTGAAGAGCACTGGTTGCAAAGGCGTTAAGAGTAAGCCAAGCAACGATGGCGCCAAAAATTTCAGCCAAAATGTAGCTTGCAGCTCGTAATGATTTAATTTTGCGCGTAATCCAACTGCCGGCTACCATAGCTGGGTTGACGTATGCGCCAGAGATTTTTCCAAATATCAATACAATGCCAATCATTGCAAAGGCGATGTAAAATGGTTGGTTTTGTGCATAAAAAAAGGTGGCAACTAATAAGAATGTACCAATGAATTCAGCGACAATTTCTGAAATTAGTGGTGTCTTTCGGATTTTTTGATTGACGAATTTGAATGGTGCAGCTATTTTTTGAACTATATTTTTAGCTGGTTTTACTGTTGATATTGGTTCGATTGTAACAATTTTTTCTTTTGTCGATTTAGCTTTCGACTTAATGGCGGATTTTTTTGCCATGTTTCCCCTCCTTAAATAATATGTTTTAAGTATAGCACAACATAGCTATACAAAACACAAGTGTTATAATATTAATTATGAGTTTATACACAAAACAAGAGGTAGAAAAAACCGATCTTCAGAAGCAGGTTGCAAAAAATCTTCAAGATAAGTCAAAGAATGGAAAAAATTTTTTAGGAAATAACGATTTAGTTGAGGATTCTGCGTATCTTGATAGTACAAAGCATACAACAAGCCTAGCGTGGGCGTGGGTATTGATTTTGTTAGCAGTAATTGCATTAATTGTTTATTCGGCGATAAAGTATAGTACTCAATAATCTATATGGGTTATAATAGTTTATAATTATGCAAAATATTGAAGAAGTAAGACAAAAATTATTGGCCGAAGTGGTTGTTAGCGATAATCCTCGAGATATTCTAAAATCTAATGAGCTGAAAGCTTTGTATGGTGCTATCAAGGATTTTGATCCAAGTGAGCGTGGTGTTTATGGTAAAAAAATTAATGATCTAAAAATTGAACTCGAGTCTGAAATTAATAGGCGCGAGCTTGAAATCGAAGACGGCTCAGTTGAACAAATAGATATTTCAGCCCCCTGGGAAGAAAACAATAAAAATATTGGTCTTTTCCCCGTTGAAAATGGCACACAACATCCAATAACTTTGGCGCTAGAGGAAGTTATAGACATCTTTACTCGTATGGGATTTGAGGCAATTGAGTCACGTCAAATTGATGACGATGAGCATATGTTTGGAACCTTAAATTTTCCAGAAAATCATCCGGCTCGTGATGGTTATGATACTTTTAGAACTGAAGAAGGTTTTATTCCACCAGCGCATACTTCGACGATGCAAAATCGAATTTTAAAAGTCGGTAAAGCAAAATTAGAAGCTGGTGGACAAATTGCTGCCGTTAGCTACGGACGAGTTTTTCGCAATGAAGATGTTGATGCAACTCACGAGCATACTTTTTATCAGTGTGAAGGTATTTTTGTTAGTCAGGATGCGACGCTTGGACAAATGTTAGGTACTTTGCGTAACTTTTTCGAAGTATATTATGGGCAGGCTTTAAAAATTAAAACTCAACCGGCATATTTTCCGTTCGTTGAACCTGGTTTGGAGTTTGCTATTGAAAAACCGTTATCACTGGGCGGTAAGCCGGGCGATTGGCTAGAAATGTTAGGCTGTGGAATGATTCATCCTAATGTATTAAAGTCAGCCGGTATTGATCCTGCAAAATATCGAGGTTTTGCCTGGGGTGGCGGTATTGATCGTTTGGTAATGCTCAAATATGGAATTGAAGATGTTCGTCACTTAGAGTCTGGTAAATTACAATTTTTGAGGAAATTTTTATGAGCAAAGAAATAAATAAAAAAACCGTATCATCTTTGTTTAATGAAATTTTATCAGGCAATAAAACTTTTGACGTTAGATTGGCTGATTGGCAATGTGAACCGGGCGATATATTGATACTTAACGAAGTTGACGAAGGATCAAAAAAACCAACTGGGCGATCAATTAGAAAAAAAGCGGGCTATATTTTATATACTAATGAAACTGATTTTTTTACAAAAAAAGATATTGAAAAGTATGGATTACAGGTAATTTCATTACTCGAGGAAGAAAAATAATGATTATTTCTACAAACTGGTTAAAACAATTTACCCAAATAGACGAAAATATTGAAGACCTTCAAAAAATGATAGGCTCTCGCTTGGTTGAAGTTGAGAGTGTTGAGTATATTGGTGAACAATATAAAGATATTTTGATTGTCCGGGTAATTAGTTGTGAAAATGTTGAAGGATCTGATCACTTACATTTAACAAAAATTGACGATGGTGGCAGATGTCAGATTGTCGAGCGCGATGAAAATGGTTACGTTCAAGTTGTGTGTGGCGCTCCAAATATTGCTGCGGGGCAATTAGTTGCGTGGTTACCTCCAGAGTCGATTGTGCCAGAAACTTATAATGATAGCGAGCCTTTCAAACTTGGTATTCGTAGTTTGCGTGGGTATATGAGCAATGGTATGATCGCGAGCGGGAAAGAATTGGCGATATCAGACGACCACGAAGGTATTTTAGTAATTGATGAAGAAGTTGAGGCTGGGACATCTTTTTCAAAGTACTTTGAGCTTGATGACTACTTATTAAATATTGAAAATAAATCACTTACACATCGACCTGACTGTTTTGGAATTGTTGGTTTTGCGCGTGAAGTCGCTGCAATTTATGGTAAAAAATTTCAAACGCCAGATTGGCTATTTTCTAATATAAAAAGCGTCTTGGATAATCAGTCTCCGCTTGAATTAAATGTTTCAATTGAGAACCCAGAACTTTGCTACAGATATTTAAGTGTCGTTATGTCGAATGTTGATGGCGCATTAAAATCTCCAATTAAAATTCAAACCTATTTATCGCGATCTGGTGTAAGGCCGATTAATGCTATCGTTGATGTTACGAATTATCTAATGCTTTTAACGGGTCAGCCGCTTCATGCTTTTGATTATGATAAAGTTGCTGCTTTAAGTAATGGCAAAGCCGAGATTCGTGTTCGCGCTGGTATTGAAAATGAAAAATTGGAATTGATCGATGGTCGAAATATTGAACTTTCAAAAGGTGATATTGTAATTGCATCAGGCGACGTTGCTATTGGTTTAGCTGGAGCTATGGGTGGCGCAAATACCGAAATCGACGATAAGACGAAGCGAATTATTATTGAGAGCGCCTCTTTTAATATGTATAATTTGCGCTCAACTCAGATGAGGCATGGCATTTTTAGTGAAGCAATTACTCGTTTTACAAAGGGTCAGTCAAGAGAATTATGTGCGCCTGTTATGCAACTTGCTATTGAGCTAATGCAAAGTTGGGCTAAGGCTGATATTTTGTCTGATGTTATTGATATATATCCAACGCGGCAAGAAAAAAATACCATTCAAATGGAAGGTGATTTTATTTCTAAAATTCTCGGTTTGGATATTGAGTTGGATCATACTTTAAATATATTAAATAATGCCGAATTTGAAATTGATAAAACGTCGGATAATAAAATAAACGTCAGTGTGCCATATTGGCGACATGACATTGAAATTCCTGAAGATATTGCCGAAGAAGTTGGAAGAATTATTGGCTTTGATAATATTAAACCAACTTTGCCAAAGCGTGATTTTGTTGCTATAAAACCAGTAGATTTTGATGATTTTCGTAAAAATTTGAGAAAAATATTATTACAATCTGGTGCAAATGAGGTTTTAACCTACAGTTTTATAAATGGTGACATTATTGGTAAAGTTGGCCAAGATATCAAAAATTCATATAAGATCGTCAATTCTATCAGTCCAGATTTGCAATATTATCGTCAGTCTTTAACTCCAAGTTTGATAAATTTGATACATTCAAATATTAAACAAGGTTTTGATGATTTTGCTGTTTATGAAATTAATAAAATTCATCAAAAACAGGACGGTTTAAATGATGAAAATGTTCCAAATGAGCGAAATTCGCTTGCGCTAACTTTAGCAAATAGCAAAAGTGATAGTCGAGCTTATTACCATGCCAAGTACTTATTGGATTATTTGTTTCAAAAAATTGGTCTAAAGGTTAGATATGAAGAAGTAAATTCATTAGATTACGCTATATTTAAACCTTTTGAGCCAAAACATAGTGCAAAAGTTATTGCACTTGAAACAGGTGATTTAATCGGGATAGTTGGTGAGTATAGCAAATCTGTTATCAAGAGCTTTAAATTACCAGATTATTCGGCTGGTTTTGAAATCGATACAGAAAAAACGTTTCATAATATTTCTCAAAATAGTTTTAACTATAAACCCTCAAGCCGCTATCCGATAACAGAACGTGATATGTGTTTTAGGATGGAGTCTTCTGTAAATTATCGCGATATTATTGATATAGCTACGGCAGAGTTGATTAATAGCGGCTTTGACTATGAAATTTTACCTGTTGATATTTACAAACCAAAAGATTCAGAAACAAAAAACATAACAATTAGATTAAAAATTTCGTCAAAGGACCATACTTTATCGAGTCAAGAAATAAGTGATTTAGTTAAAAATGTTTCCGATTCTGTTGCTGAAAAAGTTGGCGCGACTGTAATATAGTTTGTTTATCTGCAAAATATTTGTTTGTTATAATATTATTTAAGGAAGTTGAGGGGAAGTATAAATATGACTACAAAAAAGTCAGAGCGCATAGGTATTGTGATTATTATGGTTGTTTTA
>CAZTKH010000003.1:7958-14675 GCA_964613925.1 uncultured Saccharimonas sp. (SeqCode) | reverse complement strand
TATGACTACAAAAAAGTCAGAGCGCATAGGTATTGTGATTATTATGGTTGTTTTACTAGTTGGGGCGGTTGGTTCATATGTAGCCATGGCGCTAAGTGTTAATAATCAGTCTAGTGAGCAATCTGATTATATGGCTCAGTATCAAGAATATTTAGAGCAACAAAAAGAGGCTGGCCGGTTAAATGCTAAAAATTCTGAGGCTTTACCAAATTATTCTGCACGACAATTTGATGCTTCGGCAGTTAAAAGCTTGGCTGTGGAAGTCTTAGTGTCTGGTTCTGGTGATGTAATTTCATCAAGTGACACAATAAAAGTGAGTTATTTTGGATGGACCTCTGATGGTGTGATTTTTGATAGTTCCAAAAAAATTGGCGCCGAGGATAAACCGACAGCTCTTTCGCTTTCATCTGTTATTCAAGGTTGGACAAAAGGTATTGCTGGTCAAAAAGTCGGCAGTATTGTACGTCTATCTATTCCGTCAGACCAAGCTTATGGAAGTTCGGGGTCTGGAATTATTCCAGCAGATGCGCCGCTTGAATTTATTGTTCAAATACACAGTATAGAAACAACAACCAACGCATAATAATAAGAGGTAAATATGGATCAAAAAAAATTGCACGATTTAATAATTATTGGTGCGGGCCCAAGTGCTTTGACAGCCGCCATCTATGCCACTCGTGAAGATATTGAAACTGTTTTATATGAGAAATTAACAGTCGGTGGTTTGGCTGCTACTACAGATAAGATTGATAATTATCCTGGGTTTCCTGATGGCATTGAAGGATCGGTTTTGGCTGAGAAATTAGAGCAACAAGCTAAGCGCTTTGGTACTGTCATTGAATACGGTAATGTTGATGAGATTAAATGTGATGATGATAAAAAAATTGTTATTGTTGATGGCGTAGAACATTATGCAAAAGCTGTTTTGATTTCAACGGGTAGTGCAAATAATAAGCTCGGCATACCTGGTGAGTTGGAATATTATGGACGGGGAGTTCATTTTTGCGCAACGTGTGACGGCGCTTTTTATAGAGGTAAAAATATTATTGTAGTTGGTGGTGGAAACTCAGCAATTCAGGAATCGATTTTTTTAACTAGGTTTGCTAATCATATTGATATTATCGTCCGTAGTCGCGTGAAGGCATCGGAAACTCTTCAAAATGATTTAAAAAAATATATAGATGAGGGGAAAATCGCTTTACATATTGGTTATACGACCGAAGAAATTAGTGCAACTAATGGCAAGGTTTCATCAGTTCTTATTGCAAAAGACGGCATAACCGAATCACTTGCTACGGATGGAGTTTTTATTTTTGCGGGTCTTAAGCCAAATACTGAATTTTTGAAGGGCTCTGGAGTTGAAATGGATGAGCTGGGCTTTGTTAAAACTAATCAAAAACTCGAGACAAATATACCTGGTGTATTTTGTGCCGGTGACGTTAGAAGTGGTTCAACTATGCAAATTGCTTGTGCGGTTGGTGATGGGGCTATGGCTGCTTATAGCATCCGAGATTACTTATTGGAATTAGCAAAAAAATAAAGTGTGTTTTATTTAAATTAATTATTAACTTGGTAATGTATGGATTATAACAAAATATTTTCAGTAGGTGATGTGGATGGCGGAGTTGTAAACGTTGTTGTTGAAGTTCCTCTTGGAACCAATGAAAAATATGAATGGAATAGCCAAAATTTTAAGATGGAAATTGATAGGCTTGAGCCGGTTGATTTGCTTGAGCCTGTAAATTATGGTTTTATTCCACGAACAATTGGTGCGGATGGTGATGCCTTGGATGCTTTTATTATTTCTGAAAATTCTATACAAACCGGTATGGTAATTCAGGCGAAGATAATTGGAGTTATGAAATTTATTGACGAAGGTGTAATTGATGACAAGATTGTAGCGGTTTTGTTAAACGATTCAATAAATGGCCTAGCTGATGTTCCAAAAGATATCATTTATAATATAACGAATTTCTTTACACATTATAAAGATATGTATGGCAAAGATCAGACAAAAGTTGGTGATTGGTTAGGTGTTGATGATGCAAAAAAAATTATTATCGAATCTAATGAGCGTTGGCAAAAAATACTCTAATTTAGTTATTATTTTTTTGTGCTTCAATTTGACGAAGTTGATCTCTTAATTTATTTCTGGCATGAATAGTTGTGACTAATTTTTTCCATGAAAGTTTAGTTTGTTGAATTTTGCTTACGATTACTTCAACAATATCGCCGTTTTGGAGTGGTTTATCAAACGGATGAATTTTGGAATTAACCCGAAAACCTTTGGCGTGTCCACCGATATCGCTATGAATTAAAAAGGCAAAATCTAGTGGGAAAGCGCCTTCTGGCAAATCATAAATATCGCCTTTTGGGGAGTAAACAAATATTCGATTGCTAAATAAATCAACTTTTAATTGATTACTATCGACTTGTTCGCCGTTTTCAAGTTTTTCGACAATTTCCTGCAAACCTTTTACCCAGTTCATATTTTCTGGCAGCATTGAAGCACTACGTTTTTCAGTATAATTTTTTGATGATTTTTCGTCGTGATAATGAAAACTTGCCGCAAGACCGCGCTCGGCGTATTCATGCATTTCGTAAGTTCTAATTTGAAACTCAACAATTTGTTTTTTTGGTGTCATAACTGTTGTGTGTAAACTTTGATAACCGTTGGGCTTTGGTGAAGCGATGTAGTCTTTGATACGGCTAATCATCGGTTTATAAAGCGTGTGAATTAGACCAAGAACACGATAGCAATCTTCTTTTTTGTTAACTAAAATTCGGAGGGCAATTAAATCGTATATATTATCAATATTGCCGTTAACTTTTTCAAGTTTTTTGTAAAGACTATAGACGCTTTTAACTCGGCCGTTTATCTCGGCTTCGATACCATTTTCTTTGAATGTATTTTCAATTTCAGTACGAATTTCTCCAAGTTTTCGAGCGCTTCGTCCGAGTCGGCGACTCATAATGGCTTTAAGTTTTTTGTATTCTATCGGGTTTAAGTAACTAAACGCCAGATCTTCAATTTGTGCACGAACTCGCCCCATGCCAATTCGATCGGCCATCGGACCAAGAACTTCAAGAGATTCGCGGGCAATTTTGGTCTGACGATCTGGTGATAGATATTGTAAGGTTTCTAAGTTATGTAATCTGTCGGCAAGCTTAATAATTATAACGCGAACATCTTGGGCGACGGCAATTAATAATTTTGAAAGATTTGATTTTGTGTTTGTATTATAACTGGATAAATCTTGCATTCCAGATCTTACTTTCGCAACTTTTGTCATACCACTAACAAGATTAGCAATATCTTTGCCAAATGTTTCTTCGATATACTCAATTGTTACATAAGTATCTTCGACAGTGTCGTGCAAGATCGCCGAGACGACGCTATTAATATCCATTCCCCATAAAATTAAATAGTTTGCTACGGCGAGGGGGTGAGTTATGTAAGGTTCGCCACTAGCGCGTTTTTGGTGGGAATGAGCTTTGGTTGCTATATCGATAGCCTGATTAATTAAAGACAATTGATCGTCTTTGTAGTAAATCTTGGCGTTTTCGAGCAATTCCTCTTTTAGCATATACTTATAATATAACTTATTAATCTCTTTGTCATATCTTTAGCGGCTTTTTGTAAAAATATATCGAGTCGTTAATTTTACTTGCATAATTATCTCTATAAAGCTTATACTTATAGATATGAAGATATATATTGGCAGTGACCATCAAGGATTTCACTTAAAAGAAAAAGTATTTGCATATCTTGCAAAACATGGTTATGAAGTAGAGGATGTAGGCGGACAAACGCTTGATCCAAATGATGATTTTCCTGAATTTGCTCAGGCAGTTTCATTAAAAGTTATTGGTAGTGTCGAAACTGATCCAAGAGGAATTTTAATTTGTGGTGGCGGTCAAGGCATGGCTATGGCCGCAAATCGATTTAAGGGTATTCGAGCAAGCGTAATTTGGGATGCATTTGAGGCAAAAATGACTCGCAATGATAATGATAGTAATGTATTGTGTTTACCAGCTAGGATACTAGATGATGATGAAGATGATTCGGATTGGAAGGGAATTCTGGAAACTTGGTTAAATACTGCGTTTGCTGGAGCCGCCCGATATAAACGTCGCAACTCTCAACTTGATGAAATATAGTTATAAAAAATTTTTAAAATAGGAAAATAAAAAATGAGTGGGTATGTTGTTCCAAGTATTACTGTCGGTACTGATGAAGAATATAAAGCTAGCATTGAAAGAATTAATAGCTTTACAAAATACGTCCATTTAGATATTAGCGATGGTGATTTTGCCCCAGTTTTTTTGGTAGAGCCCGAAAAATTATGGTGGCCGAATGATTGGATGGTTGATATTCATGCGATGGTAAAACATCCAAGCGACTACGTAGCCCGACTTGTGGCCTTAAAGCCGCGCCTCATTGTATTTCACGCTGAGTGTGATGAAGACATTATTCCAATTATTAATAGCGTAAAAAGATTTGGTATTAAGGCAGGCGTTGCATTGCTCAAAACGACAGTGCCAGAAACTATTCGTGAGGCCTTAAAAATTGCTGATCACGCTCTAATCTTTTCTGGAGATCTTGGATATTATGGCGGCAAAGCAAGTCTTATGCAGCTTGAAAAAATTCGACTAATTAAAAAAATAAATCCAAGTATTGAGATTGGTTGGGATGGTGGAATTAGCGTTGACAACGCCTTTACTTTGTCCCAGGGCGGTGTGAGTATATTCAATATTGGTGGTGCAATCGCAAAAGCTGAAAATCCTGCTAATGTTTATGCTACACTAGTTAAAGAAATAAGTAAGCAAGGGGTGATTTGATAGGTGGGCGAAAAATTATCTTTGATTAAATTAAAAAGAAAAGCCAATCATATTCGCGAAGATATAATTCGAATGTTGGTTAACGCTGGAAGTGGACATACGGCAGGCTCTTTGGATTTGGCTGACATCGTTACGGCGTTATATTTTAATATTATGAATATTGATCCAAAAAATCCTAATTGGATTGATAGGGATATATTTATGCTAAGTAATGGTCATACTGTACCGGTACAATATGCTGCTATGGCCGAAGCTGGTTTTTTTGATAAACAAGAATTATCTACTTTGCGAAAATTAGGTAGTCGTTTGCAAGGTCACCCCGAAAGAGTTAAATTACCTGGAATTGAAAATACAAGCGGCCCATTAGGCAGTGGTTTATCTCAAGCGTCTGGTTATGCGTACTCACTTCAATATCTGGATAATAATAAAAATAGATTTGTTTATTGCGTTATGGGTGATGGTGAACTTGACGAGGGTAATAATTGGGAAGCTGCTATGTTTGCTGGAAAGTATAAACTATCGCAATTAATTGCTTTTGTTGATCGAAATAATATTCAGATTGACGGTACGACTGAAGATATTATGCCTCTTGAAAATTTACACGATAAATGGACTTCTTTTGGTTGGCACGTTTTAGAAATTGATGGAAATAATATGCGCGAAATTATAAATGCCGTTAATACTGCTAAGGCTATTACGAATCGACCAACAATAATAATTGCCCATACGATTCCGTCAAAGGGAGTAAATTTTATGGAATATGATTACAAATGGCATGGTGTGACACCAAATGCCGAGCAGGCGGATCAGGCCATGACTTATTTAAGAGCAAAGGATATCCAACTTGCTTCAGGAGAATATAATGACTAATTATTTATTAAATCCAGATGTTTTAAATGATAATGTTGTCAAAGAGCCGATTAGGGCTGGTTTTGGTAGAGGCTTAAGAGATGCTGGGTCAACAAACGAAAATATAGTTGCGCTTTGTGCTGACTTAACTGAAAGTACCCAGGTACATTTATTTAAAGAATCTTATCCAAAGCGGTTTATTCAAGTTGGCATTGCTGAACAAAACCTTGCGACGGTTGCGAGTGGACTAGCTTGTGCTGGTAAAATTCCGTTTGCCGTGGCTTATGCAGCGTTTCATCCTGGCCGAAACTGGGAGCAGATAAAAACCACAGTTGCATTAAACGAACAGCCGGTAAAAATCGTTGCTTCACACGCCGGCGTTACGGTTGGCCCAGACGGTGCAACCCATCAAATGCTTGAAGATATAGCTTTAATGCGCGTTATGCCAAATATGATTGTTGTTGTCCCGGGTGATAGTATTGAAGCTGAAAAAGCCACTAAACTAATCGCCGAGAATGGTAAACCAACCTATTTGCGTCTATCTCGAGAAAAATCGCCAATTATAAGTACTAATGATTCACCTTTTGAGGTTGGAAAAGCTTACATTTTACGCGAAGGTGCTGACGTTAGTTTGATTGGCACTGGAATCATGACATATCAGTTGCTAGTTGCTGCAAAAATTTTAGCTGAACGGGGCATAAATGCCGAAGTTGTTCATGTGCCAACGATTAAGCCGCTTGATAATGAAACGATCTTAGCCAGCGTTAAACGTACCGGTAGAGTTGTAACGGCTGAAGAGGCTCAAATTGCCGGTGGACTTGGTGGTGCGGTTGCAGAATTGTTATCGACAGATTTGCCAACGCCACTACTGCGGATTGGCATCAACGATCGTTATGGTGAGAGTGGCTCGCCTAGCGAGTTGTTAGAATTTTTTGGATTAACCGGCGAAAAAATGGCAGAGAGAATTGCGGATTTTGTACATACTAAAGCGCAATATCATCGAGAATATTAATTGCATCATGCATA
>CAZTKH010000003.1:5319-7858 GCA_964613925.1 uncultured Saccharimonas sp. (SeqCode) | reverse complement strand
ATTTTGTACATACTAAAGCGCAATATCATCGAGAATATTAATTGCATCATGCATAGAAAAGGAAAAAATAATGAGTTTAACACTTGAACAAATCCGTGAAAATACCAGGCGTGCTCGCGATTTAATGAAACGAAGTCGTGAACAGCATTTTGCAGTCGGTGCTTTTAACATTGACAACCAAGAGACTTTAATCGCAGTTGCGCAGGCTGCTCAAAAGCTGAATTCACCAGTTTTGATTGAGCTAAGTAAAAACGAAGTAAAATCAATGGGCTTACAAAATATTCGTGATATGGTTGATAACTACAAAGAGGAATATGGCATAGAAATGTACATAAATCTTGATCATAGTCCGACTGTTGAGGATTGCAAAGAGGCTATTGATGCGGGCTACGAATTTATACATATCGATTATAGCCAAGGCAAACATGATGCAACCGAAGAGGAAATATTATCGGCAACTCGCGAGGTTGTTGAATATGCAAAATTTACCGGTGCCTTAGTAGAGGGCGAGCCGCACTATTTTGGTGGTTCATCGGATGTATTTGATCAAAGTTTTGATTATGAAGAAATTAAGAAAACGTTTAGCACGCCAGAAGGGGCTCGGGCCTTTATTGACGCAACTGGAATTGATACTTATGCGGCAGCAATTGGAAATTTACATGGAAAATATCCGGTGCCGAAGATTTTGGATATCGAATTGCTTCAGCGAATTCGCGATAATTTAGGCTCTGAGTCATATATTAGCTTGCACGGCGGTAGTGATACGCCATTACATTATTTTGAGGATGCGGCCAAGATTGGTGTTAGCAAAATTAATGTAAATAGCGATCTTCGCTATGCATTTAGGACTACTCTTGAGCGTGTTTTGCGGGAAAATCCTCGAGAATTTGCAGTTGTAAAACTAATGCCACAAGTTTATGGTGCGGTACAGACTGTGATTGAAGAAAAAATTAGTGCTTTTAATAGTGCTGGTAAGGCATTGCCCGACTCGAGTTCAGTTTTGTCCGTTTCTGGCCCGTCGCCAGAGTCCATAATCAATTTTTCTTCTCTCGAAGTATTGGCAAATACGCTTCAATCAGACAAAATTGATTCTGAATCACTGCCGACTAGCTCAAATAACGAACAAAATAAACACGAGGCGGGCATCTAATGGTAAAAATGCTTACAATTGGCGCGGCTGTCCAGGATGTTTTTCTTAGTCATAGCGAAGAATTAAAACCCGTTGCGGATAAGACTGCTGACGAGCTATTTTTAAAGATTGAACTTGGCTCAAAAAATGACGTTAATAATATTAACTTTAGTACTGGCGGCGGTGCTACGAATGCTGCGGTTACTTTTGCAAGACAAGGTCTTGATGTCCAATTCATGGGTACGATTGCGCATGATCCGGCTGGTTTGGCGGTCGTGGATGAATTAGATCGTGAATGTGTAGATACTTCAAAAATTAGCTATACAGATAGGCATCATACTGGTTATTCGGTTGTATTATTAGCTTCGACTGGTGAGCGGTCTTTTTTAACATATCGCGGTGCTTCAACTCATTATGATATTAAAAATTTTGATTTATCTGAATCTGATGCTGATTGGATATATATGTCTAGCATGGCCGGCAATATGGATATTTTGGACAAGATTTTTAGTCAAGCAAAAAAAAATAAAACAAGAATATTTTTTAATCCCGGGAAAGGTGAACTAAAACAAACGGAATTGCTCAAGGGCCTTTTAGAAGATGTTGATGTTTTGTCGGTTAACGCTGATGAGGCAAAAATGATTGTTGAAGGAAATGATCTTGAAGAGCTAGCTCGTAAGTTATTATTATATGTTCCAGTTGTGATAGTTAGTGATGGTCCAAATGGTGTATTGGCAAGCGATGGAAAAACTATTGTTCGCGCCGGTATGTATGAAGATGTCAAAGTAATTGATCGAACTGGTGCGGGTGATGCTTTTGGTTCTGGTTTTTTGAGTTATTGGGCTCAGGGAAAATCTTTGAAAGATTCGATTGTTTTTGCAAGTGCAAATTCAACTTCAGTTGTTACGAAAATTGGAGCAAAAGCTGGCATTTTGCATAAAGGCACTAAGTTACATGCTATGCCATTGAGTGAAAAATCATTTTAACGAGGATTGATATGGCGAAATATTTACAAACACTGCTTGGCATAGAAAAAGATGATCAAATTTTTAAGTCTGGTATTGCTCAACTTGAAAAAATGACTGGCGGTGGTGGTGTTGATATTCGTTTGGTTGCAGATATTATAGAAAAAAGTCATATTGTAATCAAAAAATTAGGTTTGGATGCACAAGATACGACCGCTCGAGAGTTGTATTTTGCTTTAAATTCGGCAGTAAAACATGACTGTGTTGAGTGGTTATTAGCGGACATGGATTATGTATTAATAACGATTGATAATGAGATTATTTCTATGAATATGATTGATGTAATTAATAATATGCATCATGAATTAAGCTTTGAAAGACGGATTATAAGTCACGGCCAAAGAAGCTTGCGTGGAGAATTGTTATGGCGATATGTTAATCATGC
>CAZTKH010000003.1:3193-5219 GCA_964613925.1 uncultured Saccharimonas sp. (SeqCode) | reverse complement strand
CGGATGGGTACTTTGCATGAATTTGCGACGGCACTTGAAGGCGGCAAAGTTTCTGGTGTTTTACTTGGAAGTGGCGGTCTTGCTGATTATATTCCAACAATTCTTCAAAATATTGAAGCGCCAGGGGCAAATGGTGTTATTTATGACACAAATCCAGAGCGATTAGTTAAAAAAATTATCGAAGCATTAGACAAAAAATATGGTGATTTTAAGCATGATGGTACTGATAATGCCATACTCCATCGCGACTCAGCCAATGGCTAGGATACTTTTTAATAAATAGTATAATTATCTAGATGGAGCAAAAATTTCGCCTAGAGACAAAATACCAGCCAACTGGTGATCAACCAGCCGCTATTAAACAACTAGTGGCTGGGTTAGAGGCGGGTGAAAAAGAGCAGGTTTTACTTGGCGTGACTGGTTCTGGTAAAACATTTACGATGGCAAATGTTATTGCCAATCGACAGGTTCCAACGCTAGTTCTAGCGCACAACAAAACTTTGGCGGCTCAACTTTATAGTGAATTTAAATCATTTTTTCCAGATAATGAGGTTCATTATTTTGTAAGTTATTTTGACTACTATCAACCAGAAGCTTATATAGCCAGTAGTGACACTTATATTGAAAAAGATAGCAAAATTAATGAAGAAATTGACAAGCTCAGGCATTCATCGACGTCGGCGCTTTTAACGCATCGCGACGTTATCATTGTGGCCAGCGTGAGTTGTATTTATGGTATTGGTTCGCCAGATAGCTATGCCGATATGGCTATAACTGTTAAAAAAGGCGAAAGGCGAATTCAGGATAAATTTGTAAGGTTGTTAACTGACATTCAATATCACCGTAATGACATTGATTTTCATCGAGGTACATTCAGGGTTCGTGGCGATATTGTTGATGTTTTTCCGTCAGGCAGCGACGTGGCATATCGATTCGAATTTTTTGGTGACATTATTGATAGGATAACCAGAATTGATCCGCTTACTGGTGAAATTATGGCTGAGCCAGAGATGATTACAATTTTCCCCTGTAGTCATTATGTGACTCCAAAAGAGAAAATAGCCGTCGCAATTGAAAATATCAAAAAAGAATTTGATGAGCGATTAAAATATTTTCAAGAAAATGATAAATATTTGGAGGCACAGCGACTAGAACAGCGTGTTAAATTTGATCTTGAAATGTTAGAAGAGACTGGCTTTGTTAAGGGTATTGAAAATTATAGTCGGTATTTAACAAATCGGGAACAGGGCGAACAGCCAGCGACGTTACTAGATTATTTTCCAGATGACTTCTTGCTAATAGTTGATGAAAGTCATATGACCCTGCCTCAGGTGAGGGGAATGTATAATGGCGACCGAGCGCGAAAAGAGGTTTTGGTTGATTATGGCTTTAGATTACCTTCAGCTTTGGACAACCGACCACTTACGTATGATGAATTTAACCGACATGTAAACCAAGTTATTTATGTTTCTGCTACTCCAAGCGAATATGAATTGTCGCATAGTCCAAAGCCTGCCGAGCAGATTATTCGTCCAACCGGTTTAATTGAACCGGAAATTGTTATAAAACCAACTAAGGGTCAGATTGACGATTTGATTGCTGAAATTAGAGATAGAATTGAAAAACGCCAGCGAGTTTTAGTTACAACTTTGACAAAGAGAATGGCGGAAGATCTAACAACATATCTGCAGGAAATGAACGTAAAAACCGCCTATATTCATAGTGATGTTGACACGTTGGAGCGCGGTGATATTTTGAGGGATTTGCGCGACGGCGTTTATGATGTTTTAGTAGGAATTAATCTTTTGCGCGAAGGTTTGGATTTGCCAGAAGTTAGTTTAGTCGCGATTATGGATGCCGATAAAGAAGGCTTTTTGCGCAGTGCCGGCGCACTTATCCAAACCAGTGGTCGCGCCGCCAGGCATGTTGAAGGCAAGGTTATTATGTATGCCGATAATATGACCGAGTCGATGAAAAAAGCAATTGGTGAGATGGACCGTCGCCGTAACATTCAAGTGACTTATAA
>CAZTKH010000003.1:0-3093 GCA_964613925.1 uncultured Saccharimonas sp. (SeqCode) | reverse complement strand
ATGCCGCAGTTGCTGCAAATGTTTTACCACAAAGTGAAAAAACTGATTATCAATATACTTTTGCGGATGGACAATATTGTTTAAGTGTAACGTCAACTCAGGCCGGTAATTATGCGTATCATGCCTCTTCGTCGACACTTGGTGTTATTGAAGAAGGTGTGTGTGAAGGCCATAACACAACAAACCAGTTGCCACAAATTGCCAATGTAGAAATCTTGGTTGTTGCGGGTGGCGGTGGCGGTGGACGTGGCCGCGCCGGTTCTTATGAAGCAGGTGGCGGTGGCGGTGGCGGTGTTATTTATAGCAATAGTTTCTTTGTTGACTCAGAAAATATTTATACAATAAAAGTTGGCAAAGGTGGCCAGTCTGGAAGAAATGGTGAAAATTCTTCGATTGGTGATTTAATTGCAATTGGTGGTGGTGCTGGTGGTGGTCAAGAAACTTTAGCCGCAGTTGGTGGTTCTGGCGGCGGCGGTCGTGGCAGTACGGCTGGTGCTGCGGGTACTTCTGGTCAAGGAAATTCGGGTGGAACTGGATTGCCTGCTGGTGGTGGCGGGGGAGCTGGCAGTGTTGGATTGGGTGGCACATCGCCAAAAGGTGGTAATGGTGGCGCCGGTTTAGCTTTTTCGATATCTGGGACAAGCCAATATTATGGTGCCGGTGGCGGTGGAGCCGCTACGACTAGCGGCCTTGGCGGCAATGGTGGTTCTGGTGTTGGTGGTAATGGCTCAAATTGGTGTGCGGCGGCAAGTAATGCGGTTGCCAATACTGGTTCTGGTGGCGGTGGCGGAAGTTCATGTGGTAGTATATATGGCGGAACGGGCAGTGATGGGGTAATAATAATAAAATATTTAAAAGATTCACTAGTTGATATGATTGGTGGTATAAAAACATATGATGGTCAGTATGTAATTCATACATTTTTGACTGATGATTATTTTATTTCATCAGATGCAGCCTCTAAACCAAGCTTATTGATGATTGCAGGTGGCGGCGGCGGTGGTGCTGGTCTCGCGAATAGTTATGAAGGTGGCGGCGGTGGTGCTGGCGGTATTTTGCTGTCTAATAACCTCGACCAAGATATTACGCTAGTTGGCTCAATTGACATTGTTGTTGGACTTGGTGGACAATCTGGTCAAATTGGCGGTAATTCTTCTTTTGGCAATCTTAGTGTTTTGGGTGGCGGTGCCGGCGGTGGGCAAGAAACCCTAGCGACAATTGGTGGTTCTGGCGGCGGCGGACGAGCTAGTACTGCTGGTGCTGCTGGCACTGCTGATCAAGGCAATTCGGGTGGAACTGGTTCGCCATCTGGTGGCGGCGGTGGTGCTGGTAGTGTTGGATCTGGCGGTATTGGTGCATCTGGTGGCGGCGGCGGTATTGGCGTATATAGTTCTATATCAGGATCTCTAAAATATTATGGCGGTGGTGGTGGTGGCGCTACTACCTACGGTGGACTTGGTGGTATTGGTGGATCTAGCGTTGGTGGAAATGGATCAGACTGGTGTGCCGCTGCACAGGATGCTAGTTCTAATACCGGATCTGGTGGTGGCGGTGGTAGTTCTTGTGGTAGTTTTTTGGGAGGAAAGGGTTCGGATGGTATCGTTATTATTCGTTATAAAACTGGTTCAATGACGGCAACCGGTGGAACTGTTACGACTAGTGGAATTTATACAGTTCATACCTTTACTACTAGTGGCACATTTACCGTTAACTAAAATATGTAATAATATTTCTTTATGTTAACTTGCAAAAATATGGCAAGTATGCTATTATTAATAATAATGCATTCGATGAAATGCTAGGGCCTCTTTCAACGACGAGCGCACCCGTGACAAAAATATACGATTTTCGTATAAGGCGCTATCACCGAATTAATCTCTTATTTCTAAATTGCATATTTATTACATACTTTATTTAAGAAAGGCTATTTTTTATGGCGTATCAAAATCAAAAACGAAATTTTAACCAAAGATCAAACAGTAATTCTGGACCAAGAAACAGTTCTTTTTCTAGTCCTTATAGCTCTAGCAAAAACAGTAATCGACGCCCCTCATCTAGTAATAATCGCGGTGGCGGACGAAGAGGACCTGTAAAAAAATATATTAACCCACTAAAGTTCATTAATCAGGCAACTCCAAAATCGGAAGAAGTTCAATATCAACCAGAACATACTTTTGCGGATTTTGCTTTTAACAAGCAACTAGTCGCAAATATTGTTAAAAAAGGCTATGAGTCGTTAACTCGCATCCAGGACCAAGCTATTCCAGCGGTTATGGAAGGAAAAGACGTTGTTGGCTTGGCAAATACTGGTACTGGTAAAACGGCAGCCTTTTTGTTGCCAATTATTAATCATCAAGTTGGGATCGCTTCACGACCAAGCGTACTAATCCTTGAACCAACTCGTGAATTAGCTCAACAGGTTGAGGAACAATTCCGTGATTTTAGTTATGGAATGGGCATGTACTCAGTATTAGTCGTTGGCGGTATGCCAATTGAACGACAAATTCGTGAGTTAAAACGTCGTCCAAATTTCATCATTGGTACACCAGGTCGTATTAAAGATTTAATCAATCGACGTATTTTAAATTTGGAAAACATTAATACATTAGTACTTGATGAAGCTGATAGAATGCTTGATATGGGCTTTTTGCCAGATATCAAGATGGTTGTTTCTCTTATGCCGGAAAATCGTCAAACCCTATTGTTTAGTGCTACGATCACGCCTGACATTTCTATGATTATTAACACTTTTGCAAAAGATCCAGTTACTATTCAAGCAAGAACAAGCGAAACTAATGATCATATTGAGCAGAACGTAGTTGAATATCGAGACAAGGGTCACAAGATTGACTTGTTGACCGATATGTTAAAACAACAAGAATACGACAAAGTTTTGGTATTCGGTGAGACGAAATTTGGCGTTCAAAGATTAAGCGACCATCTTGATAACAGTGGTATTGCCTCTGTCGCGATCCATGGAAACAAGAATCAATCACAGCGTGCTCGCGCTTTAAAACAATTTAAAGATGGCCGAGTAAAAGTTATGGTTGCAACTGACGTTGCAGCGCGTGGTTTGGATATTCCAAACGTATC
>CAZTKH010000002.1:23876-26466 GCA_964613925.1 uncultured Saccharimonas sp. (SeqCode) | reverse complement strand
GGAGGAGCGGAACGAAGTGGAGTGATAGTCTCACCTAATCCATTAATAATGGATAACATTTTATCATTATCAGGTTTCACCTGGAGGATAGCTTTACCAGATAGTCTCTTCGCCATCCGGCGAATGACCCACCATAAAATATTCCAGACTTTCTTGGTCTGGAATATTTTATTTTGCAATCTTTGTTATACTAACTATATGCTTAAGTTTCTCCAAAAAATATTTAGTTTTTTTCAGCCCATCGATGCTTTACATGTGGCCTACGATTCTCATACAAAACACAAACCAACGATTATTTTACTTCATGGCATAGCCGCGTCTTCATCAACTTGGGATAATCTTATCAAAGAATTAGATGTAAAAAATAACCGCGTTATTGCCATAGATTTATTGGGCTTTGGAAAATCTCCAAAACCAGAAAACTGCGAATATACTGTTGATGATCATATAAAATATCTTCGAAAAACTATCAAAAAATTGAAAATAAACGGAAAATTTAAGATAGTTGGTCATTCTATGGGCGCAATTATTGCTTCTAGATATTGCCGGCGTTATCCATTCAAAGTAAAATCATTATATTTGGCTAGCCCGCCAATTTACGTTGAAAAAACGAACTTAAAAAGTTTTATTGAAAAAACCCGTACGGATTTTTTTATGAATACTTATAAATTTTTATCGGAACAAAAAGATTTTACGATTAAAGGCGCTGCCTATTTACGTAAAATTTTCAATGTTAAGTCTGGCATGGAGGTTGATGAAAAAAATTGGCAAAGTTTTAAAAAATCTTTAATCAACACTGTTATTAATCAGACGATTTATGAAGATATTAAAGCTATTAACGGTCCAATCAATATTTTATACGGCGCTTTGGATGAGTTTTTAATACAAGAAAGTATTGATAAGTTAAATAATGTTAATCAAATAAAAGTTACAAAAATAAATTTTGTTGATCATTTAGTTTCACCAAGATTTGCCCAAGAGATAGCAAAAAGCCTAAAACAATAAAGACAGACTAACTGTCTTTATTGTTTGTTGTTGTATTTTAGCAGTCCGAGACGTCGTGAGCTGATGCAATTAGTGAATCTTTTTGCTTTTCAGATTCATAATGTCCCCATTGCCATTCGTCAATTTCGGGAAGGTCGATACCGTGCATTTTTATATATTCGGTATTTTCATCAATTTTGGCTTGGAATTTATCGATAATTTGTTTTGCTTCTGGATGCGACATACGACCCATTTGAGCTAATTTTTCGAATATTGCCATTACAATATGATATCTACTAGTTTGGTTTCTGACATGCATATCAAACGGCGTAGTTGTGCTGCCGCATTCAACATAGCCTCTGATATCAAATCGTTTAGACTCAACAGGATAATTAAATAGAATGGATTTTAGAGTTTCTGGATAGCCGTGAAAGTTACAAATTACTGGTTTGTCATGTGTAAAGAAATTAAAGAACTCTTCATGACTTAGTGAGTATTTGCCTTGACCAAAACCTTTACTCGTTAGAGAACTAACATTTACAAAACGTAGGTAAGCATCATTTTTTTCTTGTTTGACTATATCGATTGCGGCGAGCATTTCTTTTGTTGGATAGTCACCGATGCCGACTAAAACAATGTCTGGATTTTCATCACTAGCAAAATCCCATATCATAATACCTTTTTCAATTTGAGTGCGAGCCCTGTCGATGGTTAACCAGCGTGGTTCTTGAGTTTTACCGCCAGCGAGAACGTTAATTTGTCTAGTTGAGCTTAGCATTGTTTCCATAGCTATGATTGAACTATTTGCATCGGCAGGGAAGTAAACATTAACGAAATTACCATGTCGCTGTAAGACACCATCAATAAATCCAGGATTTTGATGGCTAAATCCATTATGATCTTGGCGCCAGCCCGAGCTTGTTAAAATATAGTTAAGCGAAGGAAAATCTTTTCGCCACGCATAATCAAAAGAGTGTTTCAAGAACTTTGCGTACTGATCCATCATACTTGCTACGACTTGGACAAATGCTTCATAACTTGCGAACACGGCATGTCTACCGGATAGTACATATCCTTGGGTTAAACCCTGCAAATTATGCTCACTAAGCATTTCCATGCCTCGTCCTGCTGGCGATAAATCTTTATCCCAACTTTCAATAGGCCAAACCCAACCACGAGAAGTTGCTTTATAGACAGCATCTAATTTATTTGAATAGGTTTCGTCAGGTGACATAAAGCGGAAGTTTTTGTTATGTTCGTTTAGCCTTAAGACTTCGCAAAGATATTTACCAGTTTGAATCATACTACTCGAACCAATTGTTCCAGGAACGGTTGCGTCTTCACAAAAATCTTCGGCGTTAGGTAGAATCAGAGGCTTATAGACAGGATCGCCGCCGTGTGCATGAGGAGTCATGCCCATAAGCTGATGTTTTTCTGGCAAAATATTTTTTACAAAATCACCAAAACCAGTCTCGCGATTAAATAATTCTTCAAATCGATATGATTTTAGCCATTCTTCCAACATTTTTAGTTGATTAGGATTGGTTTTTGCTTCGCCTAGAACAACTTGATGTGAAAGACAATTGCCTTCAATTTTATTACCATC
>CAZTKH010000002.1:22278-23776 GCA_964613925.1 uncultured Saccharimonas sp. (SeqCode) | reverse complement strand
ATTTAGATGTAAAATAGGCAAAACTGTACCATTAGTTTTTGGATCAACTAATTTGTTAAGATGCCATGCGGCTGCGGCTGGGCCAGTTTCGGCCTCGCCATCGCCAACTAAACAGGCAATTATCATATTCGGATTATCAAGAGCGGCGCCATAAGATGTTGCCAAAGAATAGCCTAGCTCGCCGCCTTCCAAAATAACGCCTGGCGTGCCTGGGTTGCTGTGGCTAGGAAAGCCGTAAGGCCAGCTAAAATTTTTGCAAATATATTCAATTCCGGCGTAATCATGTGTAGCGTTTGGATAATGTTCACCAAGACTACCTTCTAGAAATAAATTGGCTTGCAATGCTGGAAAAGCATGACCAGGGCCGAGCACAAACATGGCTTCTTGGCCGTATTTTTTAATCATCTTATTAAGATGAGCATAGGCAAAATTTACTCCAGGACCAGAACCCCAGTGCCCTAAAAGACGGGGTTTGATATCGTCTGCAGTTAAAGGCCGCTCAAGCAAAAAATTATCTTTTAAAAAGATTTGTGCGACCGTCAAATAATTGGTGGCACGTGTAAACTTGTCGAAATCGTCTAAATTTTTATTCATACTTATGCTTATTGTATATGAATTATAAGCGCTCGTAAACCTTTTTTAATAATCATTTACCGATATGACTTCATCTGTTAAGCTAATAGATAATGAAGATTTTAGATGGATTAGAATTATCTGGCTATATAAAAGAGCGTCAGGCCAAGCAGGTTAGGGCGCTTCGTCAATCTTGGCGTGTTTTTCCGCGACTGGCAATTGTCTGTACTGGCAATAATCCAGTGATTGACCTATATACTCGCCTAAAAAAGATTTATGGCGAAGATATCTTAATTGATGTTGACATATATAACGTATCGGATGACGAGTTGTTTAGCACGATAAATAAATTAAATGATGACGAACACGTTCATGGCATTATTGTACAATTGCCACTGTCAAATGTTAGTCAAACTGATGAGGCTGTTAGTTTAGTCGCGCCAGATAAGGATGTCGATGGCTTGGGTGTTGATTCGCCTTTTATTCCAGCAACAGCCATGGCGATTAATTGGCTTACGTCTGGTTATAATATTGATTTAATTACTAAAAAGATAGTCATTGTTGGCAACGGTCGTTTAGTTGGGGCTCCTCTTTATAAACTTTGGAAAAATGCCGGCTATAATGTTGCAGTTTTTGATGATCAAACAAAAGATTTAAAGTCTGCGATAGATAGCGCAGATGTTATTGTGACCGCAACTGGTGTGCCAGGACTAATAAAAAGTGACATGATCAAAAATAATGCAGTAGTAATTGACGCCGGTACGGCTTCTGAGAATGGCAAGATTGTCGGCGATTTATCTGAGGAAGCTCGCTTGAGAAAAGATTTAATTTTGACACCAATAAAAGGCGGCGTCGGCCCACTAACAGTTTCGGCGTTATTTGACAATGTTATCCAGTCGGCTCGAAAAATTGCTGATATTAAAGG
>CAZTKH010000002.1:16158-22178 GCA_964613925.1 uncultured Saccharimonas sp. (SeqCode) | reverse complement strand
ATAGCTATTTTTGTCATAATCTCACTTTTACTTATTATAATAGCCTTATTGTATCATATGCCCAACTAGGTATATGAATTGTAATATTTATGCTTGACATTTACCCAATAGTATGCGATAATTAATATAATTTAAATAAAGTTTATAAATATATATGTCATCAGCTAATAAAAAATATATTTCACCTCAAGAAGCTATTCCTATTGTGAAGAGCGATGTTTTTTTAAACAACGATAGAGATAGATATGCGCTGAGCGTTATAGGTGCGCAAGACGTTCTGTCTTATCAGCCGGGATCAATAGCTCATGGCTATTTACAATTAAGAGCGAATGTTTACATTGATCAGACAAATATGCTTGAAGATTCAAATAGGTTACCAGACGGCGCTGAATTAGATGATGACGATGAACGCTCCTCTCATTTTGTTATTTTAGAAAATAGAGGACTTGGTAGGGTGGCTGTGATTGCATGTATGAGGTTAATTGTGAAGGAAATCGATAACAGCGCTAGTCTGCCAATAGAAGAATTTTTTCCAGAAGCTTTTTCTCAAGAAGCACCATTAAAGAGCGCCGAAGTGTCAAGACTTATCTCTTGTCATGAAAATGCGAAGATAAAAAGAATGGCAAATTTTGCTGTTATGAGTGCTGGTGTGGCTTACGCAATTAAAAATGATCTTGAGCCAGTTTATGGTGTTATTGAACCAATATTAGAAACATTTTTGAAACGTGTAAAATTACCAATAACTAGGATTGCTGATCCAAAAAACCTTGAAGAATATAATGACGACAATCTTGGCATAGAGATTGATAAATTTGGTTTTAGAAAACATCTTGGGGAAAAAGCGATTGACCAGATGATGATTCCTGCTGGTTCGGTGCTTTTTCTTGACGGAAATCAAGAGGCTGATCATGAATAGATCAGAAAATAATTATTTTAATAGGGCTCACTCGAGGGACTATGGCTTTATTAGTGATGCTGAACTTAGGACGCTTTCTGAAAAAAAAGTTGCTATTGCTGGAGTTGGCGGGGATGGTTTCCAGCTTGGCTATAATCTTGCAATGGCTGGAGTTAGTAATTTTAGTATTGCTGACCCGGAAAATTTTGAATTAGAAAATTCCAACCGTGTTATTGGTGCAACCAGTAGTAATATTGGCCGAAATAAAGCGGAAGTTTTTAGAGATATGGTTATAGATATGCGACCGAACGCAAAGGTTGATATATATAAAGATGGTGTAAATAAAGATAATATTGAAGAATTTATGTATGGGTCAAGTTTGGTTTTAGACGAAACTGAATTGACTCATCTTGAGCTTGGGACTATGGTTGCTCGGGAAGCTAGAAAAAATAAAATACCTGATTTATTTGTGATGAATCTTGGTTTTGCCGCGCTTGCTTCTTCTTTTCATCCTGAACATGGGAAAACATTTGAAGATATAATGGGTATTCCAAAGGGTATGCCGTTAGATGAGGTAAAGGATCTGACAGTTGATTTTAGCCGTTGTTTGCCGTATCTACCAAATTATGGCGATATAAATACGCTATATGCAGTACAACAAGGTGCTAGTTTGCCGTCTATTATTCAAGGTGTTGATATTGCAGCTGCGATTGGTTCGACAGAGGCATTTTTACATTTAACTTCTGAAGTAAATAATCACAGACGTTCTCCAGTTTGGGCGCCAAAATTCCGCTACATGGATGCATATAATGGTGAAGCTGGTATTATTAGTAATCCAAGATTCTCATACTATGCCAGATTGCTTACTGTTCTTGGCCGATGCGGTTTGGGTTTGAATCCAGTTGCAAGCTATACCGACGCTGATCGAAAAAATCGTGATGCAATTTAATTAATAATAAATTTTTGCTTTTCATAAGTCTTAAGATGTATAATGCTTATGTATGCGGAGTGTCTATTTAATTGCCGATATAATTATAGCGTTAGGGCTATTATATCTTGCCGGAATTAGTTTGATAAAGGGTGGATATAAAAATATTGTAAATAAAATTTTTGCTTTATTTAGTTTTTTTACCGCTGTTTGGATAATCTCAAACAATGTAAGCAACAATGTTAATTTACCAAGCAACGTTGCCTTATTTGCAGATTATATAGTTTTTTCTTCAAGCTTTGCCGTAATGGCCTTATTGATGGCATTTATTGTTAAATTAGCAAATGCAAAAAAAGTCTTAGTTATTATAAAAAAATCGTCCATTTTTTTATTAGTTTTATGCGCTATGAGTGCAACGCCATTAGTTGTTAGTAACGTAAATATTCAAGACAATGTCTATGCTGTTAATTTTGGTCCTCTAATATGGTTGTATGGTTTGGCGTTATTTGTCATGGCCGGCGTGACTGTATACGCGCTTATTTATGGTATTAGAACTCTAAAGGGTATGGCAAAAAGGCGGATTAAGGCCATAAGTATGGGGCTTGTTGTGGCGTTGCCTTTGGTTTTTATCCTATCATTTATTATACCGAGTTTAACCGGTAATTTTGAGGTTACGGAATTTGGTATTACGCCTGTTTTAATCTTGGTTTTTTGTTTATATTATAGTGTTGCGAGATATCAACTATTTGATATTAAGCGTGCACTTATTCGAACGTCGGCTTATATCTTGTCGTTAATTTCATTGTCTGCAATTTATTATGGCCTAGCATATTTGCTGTCTATCTTTATATTTAAAGATAAGGTAACTTCGTCATTGAGTGTTAGCCCTATAAATATAGCACTTGCATTGGTACTTGCTTTTGTCTTTCAGCCAATTAAAAAGTTTTTCGATAGATATACTGATAAGTTTTTTTATAAAGATGGCTACCGAAGCGATGAATTTTTTACAAGGCTAAACAAAACTTTAGGCTCGACAATTGACCTTAGGGGATTGTTAGAAAGAGCTTCAGTTGAAGTCAGTAAAACGCTAAAAGCGGAGCAGGCTTTTTTCTTTATTCATACCGAAGATGGTCATTATGTTACTGCTGGCACTCCAAAACATAAATTATTGCCAAAAGCCGATGCTGACGAATTAGAAAAAGCCATGAAGTTAAAAACTGGCGTTGTAGTTGCTTCGTTGTTGGAAAATTCTGATCCAATTAAAAGATTGTTAAATAGTTATCGTGTTGAACTAGCGATGCCTCTTTTGAAAGATTCTAATATTATTGGCTATTTTTTCTTAGGTGAGCATTTAACTTCGCATTATACAAACAAAGATTTAAAAGTCTTAAACGCTACTTCTAACGGTTTAATAATAGCGATTCAAAATGCACTTGCGGTCCAAAAAATTCGTGAATTTAATGAAACGTTGCAGCAAAAAGTCGCTAATGCTACTGAGGAATTGCGCGAAAGTAACAAGATGCTTCGTCAGCTTGATAAGGCCAAAGACGAGTTTGTTGGTATGGCTTCGCACCAACTCCGTACGCCGCTTACGAGTATAAAAGGCTATATCAGCATGGTGATTGACGGTGATGCTGGAAAAATTACTAATTCTCAAAAACAATTGCTTGACGAGGCTTTTAACAGTAGTGAAAGAATGGTTAGCTTGATAAATGATTTTTTGAATGTTTCGCGTATTCAAACTGGAAAATTTATTCTTGAAAAAAATCAACTTAATCTTGCGAATTTAGTTGAACAGGAAATTAATAATTTACAACCAAATGCCACGGCACATAATCTGGTGTTTAATTTTATTAAGCCTGATAATTTTCCGATAACAATTGCTGATGAGGGTAAAATTAGACAAGTTGTCATGAACTTTTTAGATAATGCAATCTATTATTCGCCAGACAATACAATCGTAAATGTTGACGTTCGGTCTGATAATGACGAGGTTATTTTTACAGTAAAAGATAATGGTATTGGAGTGCCGGTACACGAAAAAAGCCAGTTATTTACAAAGTTTTATCGAGCGAGTAACGCTAGGCGAAAACGACCTGATGGCACTGGGGTTGGTCTTTATCTTGCAAAGAAAATTATTACCGATCACGAAGGAAGTATGATTTTTGAATCAATCGAAGGCAAGGGTAGTACTTTTGGTTTTCGTTTGCCAATTAAATAACTCTAGCCATTAAGAGCGCGAATTATTTCTGTGACAATTAGGACAATAAATAGAATTACTGCAACAATAATTGTGCTGGTTTTTATGGCTTTTTTGCGCTCAAAAAACCATTGAGTTAATTTTGATCGGTTAGAAGCTTCGATTTTAGTAATAACCGGTCTAGTAATAGCAGCACCGGGCCCTTTGTAAACTTTATTTCTTTTTTTCTTATTCTTCGACATCTTGGTGATATTATAACAAAAACACCCCATCATTACGACAGGGTGTTTTGTTGTCTGAATCGCTTCAGAAAGAAATTGAGAGCGGTCAGACTCGGATTAACGGTTTAATAATGCGCGACGACTTGCAATGTAATAAGCAATGCTTGTAATCAATGCGCCAAGACCCAATACTGAAACGATTGTTTCACCAGCACCAGTTTTTGGAAGTTCTGGTGGAGTGACCTCACATTTTTTAACAACAGTTACGTTAGCGGTGTCGGTTTTAGAACCGTTTGCCGTAACAACTTTTCCGGTGTTTACTAATGTGTTGTTGCCACAATTTGCTAGATCTTTATTATCAGCAACCTTTGCGCTGAACTTAATGTAAGCCATTTCGCCTGGAGCATAGTTGCCAATATTTATACCATTGCCAGTAATACCATCAACGGATTTAACTCCATTGGGATTTTGTTTATTGGCAAGATAAGTTGTGCCTGCGATGTAAGTTACGCCAGCTGGCAATACGTCGTAAATAGCAACATTTTGTTGTGCTGTTGTTCCGGTATTTTTGTAGGTGATTAAATAATCAACACTATCGCCAGGGTTAACTGCATCGGTTTCTTTCCAGCCAGTTGTGCCAGTTTTGTGAACTTGCTTGCTGATTGTAAAGTTTGGCTGATTGGCTTTAACTCGGAAGGTTACATAACCAGCGAATTCGTTACAGCCAGGAACTTTACCGTCTAAGGCGTTGTAGCCAATGGCTGCTCCAGTAGTTACTATCTTGTCTGACATTGCTTTACCATTTACCGCACCAAAGCTATGAATAGTAGCTGAGCCAGGAACGTAATCTAGACCAATATCGCCACCTGTGGCGTTACTGAAACTAATGTCATCCCAAACTTGGGTTGGATTAGCGTTGGTTGCACCAACGAAACCGTTAGCTTTTGTTCCAGTACTACCATTTGGAACGATTTTAGGAATTTCAGCTCTTACAAATGAGCCATTCGCAGTTAAATTGTAGTTTGATGCTGCGTTATTGTGAAAATAAACAAAAACGACGTATTCGCTACCAGCTTTTAGGCTGACAGAATCGCTATAAGTTTCATTTCCAGCGTTTGCTTCACGAACTTTAACGAAATTTCTTTCGTCACCTTGTGATGGGTTATCAGTTATTGAGTTAAATGTAACATAAGTTGCAGGAACTGCAGTCGTAAATGTTGGACGACCTGGTCCCCAAGCAAGTAGTGCTGTTGGCGCAAGAATTGTCGTTGCGACGGTAGCAATAATTGCTAATAGTTGTTTTTTCATAATTTTCTCCTTTTTGAAGCATCATAAAGATACTTCATATTAATGAACAGATTTTTTGATACTTAATATAAATTGGGCCTTGTTACCGTATTATTAAATGCTAATAAATCAGATCATTACAACGTGCATGTCGATTCGCTTAAAAGCAAATCACAATTTTTACTCAACTACGAATCTAGATAGACTCAAGCAGGAATAAAAATTGGATTAATTGGTTTGTGTAGAAAAGAAGGGGATTGAGCGTGCGATTTTTAATGTCGCACGCCCAAATCCTTATTCCCACGGGTTAGGCAATGCCGGTTCTGGCACTGGCGTAGATGGTGCCTGTGTCGGCACTGGCGTTGCCGAAGGAGCCGTTATAGGCTTCGACGGTGATGTGTCGACCGGTGCCGGATTTTCCGGCGGCCGGGTTTCCGTCGGGCTCGTTGGCATTGTGCCCGAGCCCGAGTCCGGTTCTGTTCCATCTCC
>CAZTKH010000002.1:8184-16058 GCA_964613925.1 uncultured Saccharimonas sp. (SeqCode) | reverse complement strand
AACGACAACTGTCGTTTCCGAGGTTTCCGGAACGGTTGTTCCTGTCTTTTCCGTCGTTTCCGAACTCTCCGGAGACAACACTGTTGTCTCCGTTGCTGTCGTTTCCGACGCTAGGTTGGGCTTTATGGCAAATTGCCAGACTGCCAAACCTATTAAAAAAAGAACTACAACAGCGCCAATAATAGCAGCTGTTATTTTTTTCTTCTTGTTCCGGAAGTGCTTATCCGTATCGTAGTCGTCTACGGGTTGAGAATCAGAAGTGTTAAATGGCTCAAACGAGCTATCTTCTTCACTTCTTCTGTCGCGGCGTTTAAACATATTTTTCATTTTTTCCTCCTTGTTTGTTTTTGCCGATCTACAACTCGGCAAGTAAGTTTTTGCCTACACCAAGTTGCAACCGACCGACAAATCAGAAGCAACCGTTTGCTAACCTATAAAAGTTTAGTAAACGCGTTGCTTCCGAAAAACAGGGGAGAAAATCAAAATTTCTACACAAATACATATCTTTTCAGACATGCACTGTAATGATCTGATTTATTAACGAACCTCCGCTATTTTGGCTCTCACACCTCAAATAACTGATAATGCTAATGTATCACAAAAAGCTTAAAATGTCAATATTTATGACATATTTATTAATAAATAGCAATAATTTTTAAGTGAACATATAATTTTGCTATGGAAAAGATTAGGAATGTTTGATACAATCATCTGGCAAATATCGTTTCAGATTTTAATCTAGGGCGAGAATTGCTATATGGTCTTATCTCTTCGAGATAAGCCACAAATTTTTCGGAAATAGTTAAAAATGTAAATATTTTTATCTTATTTCTCTCAAAATATGGTCTTATCGTCTAACGTGCAGATTACCTGTGGTAATCTGCAAGGACGGAGCCTGGATGCAACCTGTGGTTGCACCAAGCGAGTCGGGGTCGACCGCAATTTCAAAGAAATCGATGGGTGACCAGGACATTAGGCTGTCCTTTGACAAAAGAAAGATATTTTGCAAAAATGCATAGATATAATAACCGATATGGTCTCATCGTCTAACGGTTAGGACACCAGGTTTTCATCCTGGCAATCCGAGTTCGATTCTCGGTGAGATCACCAAAATAAATAACCCATCGGCTGATGGGTTATTTATTTTGACGCTTTCAGCCGGGAACCGAACTCGCAGAGTTCGAATTCTGTCAAATCTATTGATTTTACAGAATTTAGTTGATGCTATAACAAGAAGTTTACGGATTGTTATAACATCTTGCGTTGGAACGGTGAGATCACCAAAATAAACCACTCATCCCGTTAGAGGATGGGCCGTTTTATTTTGACGCTTTCAGCCGGGATTTGAAATCGGAGACTAATCGTTTACGACTAGCAAACCCGAGTTCGGCGTAGAGCTGTGCAATAAAAATGTGTTTACATATTCATATAAACAAACGGAGGAGCGAAGCAAGGTGAAGCGATTTCTCGGTGAGCCAAATCCTATCTTTTCTTATTCGTTATTTTATGTTAAAATAAACACCTTATGAGTATAATTTTTAAACGAACAAAAATACTGGCTACGGTAGGGCCAAAAACAAATTCTAGCGAAATGATTGAAAAACTAGCAATTGCTGGAGCTAATGGTTTTCGACTTAATTTTAGTCATGGCAGCTATGAAGAACGAACTCAACAAATTCAGTGGATTCGCGAGGCAACTGCCAAAACTGGCAAACCGGTGGCAATTTTGCAGGATTTGCAAGGTCCAAAAATTCGACTTGGCAATTTAAATAATGATGTTGCCGTATCGACGGGTGATGAACTTATTCTTGATTTTGCAGCTGAACATGATGGTTTTACGATTCCAGTTCAGTATAATTTAGCTGAAAAAACCAAGGTTGGTGAGCCAGTATATATTTTTGATGGCAAAATTCGTACTACTGTAATTGAGATTGTTAGCGCTACGGCAATAAAAGTTCGAGTTGAAAATGCCGGTACGCTAATGAGCCGTAAGGGAATTAATTTGCCTGAAACTGATTTTGCGGGTGATATTTTAACTCCAAAAGACATTGCGGATATTGAGTTTGGTGCAACTCAGGATATTGATTATGTTGCACTAAGTTTTGTGCAAACAGCTGATGATATTAACAATTTACGTCAAATTTTGGTGGCTAATGGCTCGACGGCTCAAATTATTGCAAAAGTTGAAACTAAAACAGCGATTATTAGCAAGAATCTTGCTGAGATTGTAAAAGCTAGTGACGGTGTTATGGTTGCAAGAGGTGACTTAGCGGTTGAAGCTGGAGCAGAAGTTGTTCCAATTGTTCAGCGTCGAATTATTGAATTATGTCGAAAACATGGCAAATTATGTATTGTTGCAACTCAAATGATGGGTAGTATGGTAAATTCTCCAGAACCAACTCGTGCTGAAGTAAGCGATGTTTCAAATGCGGTTGTTCAAGGCGCCGACGCAGTTATGCTATCTGATGAAACTGCCAATGGTGATTATCCAATTGAAACCGTTGAAGCTATGAAAAAGGTAATTTTGTACACTCAAAATAACGAACCCGTTCAATCCATCAAACAAGATTGTGATATTAAAATAGAGAATTATGACGCGATTAGTATTGCAGCTGTAAATCTAGCCGAGAGATTAAATGCCAAGGCGATTATTGCTGAGACAAAATCTGGTAATACGGCAGTAAGTATTGCAACGCATCGTCCAAATTTGACCATCGTAAGTGCTACTAGTGAACTTCGAACTGCACAACAATTGTCACTTTGCTATGCTAATCGAAGTTATGTCAGATCAGATGTTCAGGACTATGGCTATAATCTTGCCAAAGAGTTAAAGCAACAAGGTTATTTTGGTGAAAAACCCGCAACTGTTGTAATTGTTAGTGGTGATACCCCTGGTGTTACTGGTGAAACAAGCACGATTAAAGTTTGCGTTATAGAATAACTAAGCAAATTTTTGACAAATAAAAAAGCCCTGTGTGAAAACAGGGCTTTTTAAGGTGCAAAGCAGACGACTGCTTAGGTGTCCTTTAGCAAAAAATGTATCACCATACATTTTTTATATGACAATTTGAGCATAAGCTTGCCTTTGTTAAATAACAAGCCTGGAGCTCTTAATGGGCCAATGGGCTTCTTTTTCATGGCCTTAATTACTTGAGGATTTAGGCACATAAAAACCAATAGTTCAATTCCTATTTGGCCAATCGACTTTGATCCGTCTTCGTCTTCGTTTGAACATTCTACTCGCTCGCGCCTTAAATCAAGAATGATGGGTTTTGCAAAAGGACTATTCCCATAGTTGGTAAAACCGCCAACTATTGTTGGGTTCATTCCCAAGAGGGATGTGATGTTTAATTCAAGTCCCTCTATTTCTTTTGCCCTATCGATAAGCCAAATTATTAGCTTATCGATATTTTGTCTCTTTGTGCCTTTAGGCCACAAAGCCACGCTGATAGGTTTGAGGCTATCGGGTTGATTACCGAGAATGATTAGTTTCTCGGATAACAACCTTAGTTCTTCCTCGGAAAATCCAAAGCCATATCGCTGATTAGCCTCAGCAACAATCTTTGGATATTCGGCCGTTGGAGTCCATTTTACTCCAAAGTCCGACGGAGCTAACGGTTGCTTTTTCATTTTTTACCTCTTCCGCCGTCCTTTGAAATTTTTATTAAAGACGGCATAGTATACCCGACAGATATCGGGGATACAACGCCATCTTTAATTTGGCCTGTTTTTAAAGGTACTTATATATTAAAGCATATTTTATATAAAAAGTAAATACATATGTTATCAAAAGTCAACAATAAATGTTGTTTACTAGACGATATTCAATAATTAATGTACACTAATTGATAGTATACATAAGCGTTAATAACAGATGAAAAACGATAAAAAAATTATAGTTGGCAATTGGAAAATGAACTTCAACACCCATGAAGCTAGTTTGTATTTGAAAAAATTAGCTGATTCAATCAAAGTTCGTCGTGATGTTGAAGTTATTTTGGCTCCGTCAATTATGTCGATTCAATCTTTGAGCCTTCAGGTTAATTTACGACAGTTTAAATTAGCTGCCCAAAACTTTTACTGGCGTGATCACGGTTCGTTTACTGGTGAAGTTTCTGCTTCGCAACTGCGCGGAATTGTTCAGTACGGTCTAGTCGGCCACTCAGAGCGTCGATATTTATTTCATGAGTCAGACAAGGACATTCGAAATAAGATTGCGGCTGCAGTTCGTAACAACATTAAGCCGATTTTGTGCATTGGTGAGACGGCATGGGAACGTGCTAGTGGCGAAACCCGTGACATTATTCACGATCAACTACTTGGTGGATTGACAAATATTACTAGTGATGAACTTCGGGATGTGATTATTGCCTATGAACCAGTTTGGGCGATTGGTACGGGTCAGAATGCTTTGCCGATAGATGTTGTTGTGGCTGTTAGGACGATTCGTAAACAAATCGAACATTTGTATGGCCCAAAGGCCGCTGATGAAGTAAAAGTTTTATATGGTGGCAGTATTACTGCCGACAGTGCGCCGGATTATCTGGCGTTGCCTGGTGTCGATGGATTATTAGTTGGTGGTTCGAGCATTAATGAACATGTTTTTTGTCAAATTGTAGCAAATGCTCATAAAGGATCAGAAGAAACTGAGGAGAATTAGGGGGTGAACGTGAAAGATATTGATTTTGAAGAACTTGATAGAGCGGTAAATTCGGCGATTGCTCAAAGGCAATCTATGGGTGTATCGAACCCAACACAAGTTTCGTCTGTTTCTGCCGATAATTCGATTTCAGAGCCAGTGCCAGCTCCGGTTGTTGTATCGTCGCCCGTACCATCTAGTGATGCAAGCATTAACTTAGCAACTCGACAAACAATTGCTCGTCCGGCAACTGGTCGTTTTATGGATATGGTTCATTCTTCGGCAAATATGAGAGTATCGGTTCCTGAGAGAGTTCCTTCTCGGCCGGCTATTAACAGCGCTATTCCACAACAAAATATTTCTTTAAACTCTAATCCAGTAAAACCCGTGGTTCAGCAAAGTTATAATAATCTTGATTCTGATATTGATAAATTAAGCGATGAAGTTAACAAAACAATTAATATTAGCGCCAATGATACACCAAGCTCGCCTTTTTTATCAGATGCTAAGGTCGAAAAAAGACCGTTAAACGCATATGTTCCAGAACAACCGATTGTGAACCAAAGTGGCGATATTCAAAAAACAGTTGACCAGATTGGTGAAAAAATTGATGATCAAAATCCAATCGATACACCATTACCGGCGGAATTGCAGAGTGATTTACTATCGATTGAGGCTGGCGAGGTAACAAAAGCAGATGAGCAAGCTATTGCGGATGATTTTGCGGATGAAAACGATCAACCACTTGCGGTAGATAATATTGTGGTGGGCGAATCTGTTCGAGATACTGAAGAAGATGTTACTTTAAACAATAATGTTATTTCTCCTATGCCTGAAATGATTAAAAACGAAAATAATAAGTCGCCAGAATCAAGCGCTAATGTTATTAATTCGATTCCTCAACAATATACCGAGTTACCAAATACTGGCGAAAAAGAGATTGGCGCAATTTATGATACGAACTCATATCACAAGGCAATGCCCGCTCCGGTAAAGAAAAAAGCTGGCTGGACTTGGGTCATTTGGATTTCATTATTAATGATTGCTAGTGTTGGTGCTGGTGCGGCTGTTTATTTCTTTGTTTTACCACAAATTTAAAGTACAAAGATAGTATAATAATCAGTAATGGATTTACTTGATGGTTTAAATTTGGCACAGAGCCAGGCAGTACAGACGATGTCTGGACCTGTTCTTATTCTTGCTGGCGCTGGCAGCGGCAAAACTAAAACCTTAACGCATAGGATTGCCTATTTAATTTCTGAGGGGGGCATAAATCCGGATCAAATATTAGCTGTTACTTTTACCAACAAAGCCGCCAAAGAAATGAGACATCGGTTGGCCTCATTGCTAAACCAAAGTGGAAGTAATCGTAATTTTATGCCTTGGATGGGAACTTTTCACGGCATTTGTGTTAAATTGTTGAGAATTGATGGGGTTTCGATTGGCATTCAACATAATTTTGTAATTTATGATGAAGATGATAGGCAAGGTTTAATCAAACAGGCAATTAAACAACTTGGATTTAACGATAGTAGTCTCAAAGCTAAAGCGATTAGTGGCCAAATATCTAGTGCCAAAAATGAAATGATCAGTGCAGACGATTATGAATCAACTGCTAGTTATCCATATTTAAAAAATGTTGCAAAAATATATAAAAAATATGAACAACTTCGCAAAAAGGCTGGTGCGCTTGATTTTGATGATTTATTAACTGAAACCGTTAGGTTGCTTCGTGAAAATAATAATGTTTGTGAAAAGTGGCGCAATTATTTCAAGCATATTCTAATTGATGAATATCAGGACACTAATGCAGCTCAATATAACATTATAAAACTGTTGGTCAATGAGAAAAAAAATATTTGTGTTGTTGGTGATGACTGGCAGTCAATTTATAGTTGGCGTGGCGCTGATTTTACAAACATTTTGAATTTTGAGCGTGATTTTAGTGGTGCAAAAGTTATTAAGCTTGAACAAAATTATCGTAGTACCGGTAATATTCTTGAAGCTGCAAATAATGTAATTTCTAAAAATATTCAACGTACTGATAAAAAATTATGGACTGAATCTGGTGCCGGGTTACCAGTTGAAGTTCATTGTTTACCAAATGAAGCCGAAGAGGCCAATATGGTGGCTGAACGAATTAATATCTTTACTTCAATGAAAGCGCGTGGCTTTGCTGACTTTGCGGTGCTATATCGCACTAATGCACAAAGCGTGGCGTTTGAGCGATCATTCCTGAGATATCATATTCCTTATCAGATTGTTGGCGGCGTAAGGTTTTATGATCGCAAAGAAATAAAAGATATGATTGCTTATTTGAGGTTGATTTATCAACCGCAGGATAGAATGAGTTTTTGCCGAATTGTAAATGTGCCAACAAGGGGAATAGGTGATGTTAGCTTGGAAAAATTCTTGTTGTGGCAATCCGAAAGTAATTTTGATATTATCCAGGCTCTAATCGAGGCTGACCAAATCGAATCATTAGCCCCAAGAGCCAAAAAAGCTTTGATTATGCTTGGTGAAAAACTTAGTTATATTCAAAAATCAATTGATACAGCAAGTCCGGCTGATTTAATTGAAAAAGTTATAGATGCCACTGGCTATAAACAGTATTTAGCAGATGGGACACCTCAGGCGGAAGATCGAGAAGCGAATATTGGCTCGCTTTTATCTGATGCGCAGGGATTTGTAACTTTACCAGAATTTTTAGAAGAAGTTGCATTAATGTCGAGTACGGACACTGATAATGATGAGCAAAAAGTTACACTAATGACAATTCATGCTGCAAAAGGTTTGGAATTTCCGGTTGTTTTTATGGTTGGACTAGAGGAGGGGATTTTACCGCATGCACGTGTTTATGAGGCTGGTCCTGCTGAGCTAGAGGAAGAAAGGCGTTTGGCTTATGTTGGTATGACAAGGGCGCGTGAAGAGCTTCATTTATCTTATGCGCAAAGTCGAATGCAATTTGGTCAAATTGGTTATAATCAAGTTTCGCGTTTCATAGCAGATATGGGCGAGTCAATAGCTATGCTCGCGTCAAAGGAACCGTCATATTCGTATGATTCACAAGATTTTTATAGCGATGAAATGTTCGAAATTGGCGAAAGGGTTCGTTCGTCGGCTTTTGGTAAGGGTGAAGTTATCGAGATTGATGGTTTGGCTTTGACGATTAAATTCGACGATGGCAAGACGAAAAAACTTAACGCCGAATACGCTAGATTAGAAAAAATCTAAA
>CAZTKH010000002.1:0-8084 GCA_964613925.1 uncultured Saccharimonas sp. (SeqCode) | reverse complement strand
GATGGCAAGACGAAAAAACTTAACGCCGAATACGCTAGATTAGAAAAAATCTAAAAATTAGGCCTAAATCTTATCTCGTTTCGTAAGATGTTATTTTTTGCCGTCCACTCTCATTACATTTATACCAACGGCACGCTCTACGTGTGACGCGTTAGCGTCAGCACGTGGCGTTCGGCCGCTTTGCACAGTCCGTTGGCTATAAACGAATGACATTGGGCGTATTTGAGCTGTATTGAAAAAATTATGGCTTACGGCAAATGGTAAATCTGGTTTTCACCAGTTATTACGGGTGAAGCGAGGCGTGTGAAACCCGCAAGTCTGCGGGTTGCAAGGAAACCTTCCGATGCAAACTGTGTTTGCAATCGTGAAGTTTCGGGGTCGCGGAACGTGACAGCACCTGGGGCTATAAATGGTAATCCATTTTTATGGCTAAGGGGGTGTTGAGTGGCAAGACCCGTTAGAACTTATTTATAAAATATTGTTAGTATTGTTAGTAAAAATTTGTTATAATTATAAGCAAATCTGCGGGGTTTAATGCGAAAAAATGAATAGTCCAATTCGAAAACATGCTGTGCCCTTTGGCGCTCTATTTTTAGCGATTATTTTTGTTATAGTTATAATATTTTTATCTCTTTCCAATAACGTTTTTGCCGGTAACCAAAATTCTATACAAAATGGCCGTCTAGTTACTATTTATGATCGTGGGGCCAAAAAGACAGTCCTCTCGCGTGCTTCTACGATTGGTGATGCGATTAAGGAATCGGGAATTTTAATTGATTCAAATGATGTGGTTGAACCAGCAACAACAACGACAATGGTAGCAACGAATTATCAGGTAAATATTTATAGAGCTCGCCCGGTTGTTATAGTTGACGGCAATATTCGACAAAAAATTATGACAGCATATCAAACTGCCGAGCAAATTGCCACAAGTGCAGGAATTACGTTATATTCAGAAGATTTTGCGGAACTAAAATTAACAGACAACCTGATTGATGGCGCTGGTTTTCAACTGGTTGTTAGTAGGGCGACTCCAATATCTTTTACGCTTTACGGCAAAACGAATACTATTAGAACGCAATCAAAAACGGTTGGTGATTTTATAAAAGAAAAAGGCATTATTATTGCTGAAAATGATAAAATTTCGGTTGGTCTTGATTCGGCAATTACAAACAATATGTCGTTAAAAATTTGGCGCGAAGGCAAGCAAACAATCACGGTTGATGAATCGATTGATTTTGAAATTGAAACAATTGATAATGCCGACCAGTCGGTTGGATATCGCGAGATTAAAAATGTTGGTCAAAAAGGCGAAAGAACTGTAGTTTATGAAATCACTATTCAAAACGATGTTGAGGTTAGCAGAAAAGAGATTAACAGTGTAACTACTAAAAAACCAATCGTTCAAGTTGAGATAGTGGGTGTAAAAGGTAAATATAATACGCCAAGCGAAAATGAAAATGTTGCTTGGGATTTCTTGATTTCACAAGGTTTTAGCAGAATACAGACAGCTGGGATTATGGGTAATTTAATGCAAGAACATAGATTTAATACATCGGATGTTGCAGGCGGTTTGGGTATAGTTCAATGGATAGGCGGTCGTCGTCAAAATTTAATTAATATGTATCCAGATAGTTATACAAATATTTATTCTCAGCTTAATTACTTGATGTATGAGCTAAACGGTAGTTATCATGGCGTTCGCGATGCAATTAAGGCAACTGGTGATCTAAAAACAGCAGTACAAATATTTCAAAATCAGTTTGAGCGTTGTGGTATTTGCATGGAATCAAATCGTATAGAGTACGCACAAACGATACTAGGTAGTCATTAAATGACACTAAAAAACAATAAATCTCTTGGACAAAACTGGCTTCGTGATCGCGATGCGTTAGCGCATATTGCCGATTGTGCTGAATTGGACAAAGACGATGTCGTTTTGGAGATTGGCCCAGGACTGGGCACTTTAACGAGTGAACTTTTGCGCCGAGTTAAAAAAGTCATTGCGGTTGAATATGATCAAAATTTAGCCCAAAAACTACCGGGTCAATTCCCTGGAAAAGATCTGACGGTTATTAACGCTGACATTTTACAATTTGATTTATCTAGTTTGCCAGAAAATTATAAGGTTGTAGCAAATATACCCTATTATATTACGAGCAAAATTGTACAAATGTTGGTATCGGCAAAAAACAGGCCATCGTTAGCGGTTTTGTTAGTCCAAAAAGAAGTTGCTGAACGCCTTGCTGCAAAACCGGGTGATTTAAGTGTATTGGGAATTAGCGCACAGATTTATGCCGAAGTGTCCTTAGGTGGTGTTGTCTCGGCTGAATTATTTACGCCACCTCCAAAAGTTGATAGTCAGATTGTAATTTTAAAAATGCGATCAGAGTCTTTGTTGGGTGACGTTAATAAAGAGGACTTCTTCAGAGTTGTAAAAGCTGGTTTTTCTGAAAAGCGTAAAAAACTAAAAAGCAGCCTCGCAAATGGTCTAAGATTGTCAAAAATCGATATCGAAAATATTTTGCATCAAGTTAATATTAATCCAGATGATCGAGCAGAAAACTTGTCAATTGATGATTGGATTAATCTAACTATTATTCTAAATTCATAAAAACTAAAACTATCAGTAATAATCTGTTACAATAGTATTTAATTATGGAAAAGAAATTATATATCACAACCGCAATTCCCTATGTCAACAGTACGCCACATGTCGGCAATGCTATGGATTATTTGTGTGCTGATATTTGGGCTAGGTATCAAAAACAAAATGGTCAAGATGTTCGTTTTTCAGTTGGTACTGATGAACATGGTAATAAAATAGCCGCCAAAGCTGCTGAGCTGGGTCTCGATCCAAAAACTTTTACTGACAAAATGTCAGCTAATTTTGTTGAATTGATGAAAAAGATGAATACGACATATACCGACTTTGTGCGTACGACTGACGATCATCATATGGCCGCTGTTAGATATGTTTGGAAAGCTTTGGCTCCATATATTTATAAGAACTCTTATGAAGGTTGGTATTGTGTTGGCTGTGAATCTTTTATTACCGACAAAGAAGCCGGTGAAAATAACGGTATTTGCCCCGATCACAACCAAGCTTATCAGCATATTAGGGAAGAGAATTATTATCTAAAAACAAGCGCCTTTACGGATAGAATTCGTGAAGCAATCGTAAATAACGAGATGCAAATTTATCCAGAATTTCGTAAAAAAGAATTTTTGGAATTGATCAAAGATGGTTTGCAGGATGTTAGTATTTCCAGACCAAAAAAAGATTTAAGCTGGGGAATTCCGGTTCCTGACGATCCAGAGCAGATTATGTATGTTTGGATTGATGCTTTGGCAAACTATATTACTGTAATTGGTTATCCTGATAACGAAACTTGGAAAGAATATTGGCCAGCTGATGTCCAGGTCCTTGGAAAAGATATTTTGCGTTTTCATGCTGGGATTTGGCCAGCCATGTTGTTGGGGTTAGGTTTACCTTTGCCTAAAAAATTATTAGTTCATGGTCACGTTCATTCTGCTGGTCAAAAAATTAGTAAGACGCTCGGCAATGTTGTTGACCCGGTTCAGGTTATTAACGATTACGGTGTTGACGCTTTCCGTTACTATTTTTCGCGTCATATTCCAACACTTGATGATGGCGATTTTACATGGGTTGCTTTTGAAAATTCATATAATACAGAGTTAGCAAATGATTTAGGGAATGTTATTTCGCGAATTTGTGGAATGATTGGGCGCTATCAAGCTGGTGTTGTTGGTGAAGCTGTTCAAAATGAACATGACATGGGCGCTTATCACGAGGCTATGGATAAGCTTGAATTTAACAAAGCAATTGATGAAGTTTGGTTGATGATTAAGAGCTTGAACCAATATATCGAGCATGTTAAGCCTTGGGAAATTGCCAAAAATGCTAAAACTAATCCAGAGGAAGTCGTGCATTTGCAAGAAGTACTAAATAATGCGGTTAGTTCGCTAATTCAAATTGCTGATTTGTTGGTGCCATTTTTACCAGAAACTGCCCAAAAAATTCACGATACGTTTAAACCTGGCTCTGTTGCTGTGCTAGATGGTGTGATTTTTCCAAAAATTTATAAATATACCACCGATCCAAACGCGCCAAAATCGTAATATATTTATATGCTAATTGATTCTCATTGTCATATTCATAGTTTGGATTATCCGCTTAATAACGATGATGTTATTAAACACGCTCATCATCATGATGTGATGAAGATGATTTGTATCGGTACTAGTGTGTCAGATTCTTTGCAGGCGATTAATTTTGCAAAGTTACGTGATGGTGTTTTTGCTTCGGTTGGACTTCATCCTTGCAATTGTCTTGAGGGAATTGGCGACCTTGAAAATGTTATATCCGATAATTTAAAAAATATTGTGGCGATTGGTGAAATTGGCCTTGACTATCATTACGGTAAACAGGATAGGGATTGTCAGATTGATATCTTGAAAAAACAGATTGACTTAGCGATTAAATATAATTTACCAATTATTTTTCACGTTCGAGAGGCATTTGATGATTTTTGGCCAATAATTAAAGAATATTTTAAAAAGGGAATAAAGCTTCGGGGAGTTTTACATAGTTTTACTGACACTCCAGAGAATGCCGATAAAGCTATAGAAATGGGATTTTATATTGGCGTAAATGGATTTAGTACTTTTATTAAAAATGACGTGCAAAAGAATATGTTTATTAACCTTCCACTAGAGAATATTTTACTTGAAACAGATGCGCCTTACTTGACTCCAACGCCTTTTCGTGGTAAAGTAAATGAGCCTGCATTTGTAAGGTGTATTGCTAGTTATCACGCTCAAGTTCGCCATCTACCGGTTGAACATGTCGAAGACATTACATCCAAAAATGCTTGTGACTTATTTAATCTTTAAACATACAATCAAAAACAAAATCTAATTACCTTAATTTCAAGGATTAAGATTTTATGTCAGAAAATCAAGTTAGCGAGTTTCAAATCCCAGTCTCGAATGGCGATCAGCAATCACCAACTATTGAAGCGCGCCATATTGTTGATGAGGTTTATGGTTTAAATTCAGTAAATCAAGAAGTGAATAATAGCCCCGAGACCAAAGAAATTATTGAAAAACTCCAAATTATTGGCAGTGATATTGAAAATGCTCGAAAAAATGCCATTGATATTCAACATTTGCGTACAAATAAACATATAAATAATGTTCGTATGTTTACAAAGGGTATTTCAAAGCTTTTGTTTACGAGCAATGCGCCTGTTTTATCGAATCTTGAAATTGTACGAAGGCGTCTTATTGATCAAGAAAGTGAAATTGGTGCAACGATTTTTGGCCAAAAAAGTGATAAAGATACAGTAAATAAATTCTTTTTAGATAGTGTAGATAAATCTGGAAATAGTGATTGGTATTACTATCATGAAGAAAATATTAACGAATTAAAAGGCAAACATCACAAAGTCACTCTTCATTATGAAGTTAAACCAGAAGGGGTACTGTTGTATAAAACCGGTCAACTAAGCGCTGATTATATTGGTGGCGATGAACTTAATAACTTTTATCTTGCAACTGAAAAATATCGTCAATTGGTTTTAAAACAATATTCATTAGAAAAAGTGTCAAATAAATCATCGTTTTCGAAAAAGATAATAAATAATTTAGTTCGCTTTTAGAATAAAAACGCCAAATAAACATCGAAAATTGGTATAATTAAATAATGGAACAAAACCTGATTTATCTCGATCATGCTGCTGCTACGCCTGTTGATGAACGGGTTATTAAAGCTATGAAACCATATTTGACGGATTTGTTTTATAATCCATCAAGTCCGTATATGCCAGCAATTTCAGTTCGTCGTGATTACGAATCTGCCAAACAAAAACTTGCAAACTTAATTGGCGCAAAATCTGGTGATTTAATAATGACAGCTGGGGCTACGGAGTCAATCAACTTGGCTTTTAGTGGTATAACCGGGCATGTGATTACGTCAAATATTGAGCATCATGCGGTTTTAGCTTGTGCAAAATTATGTAATCATACATTAGTTGAATCTGATGAAAAAGGCATGATTTCGGTTGAAAAAATCAAAAAAGCAATTAGGCAAGATACTCAAATGATTAGTATCGCATTGGCAAATAATGAACTTGGCACAATTCAACCACTCCGCGAGATTGCTGTTTTGGTAAAAAAAGAGCGTGAAAAACGACTAATCGAAGGCAATAAAATGCCAATTTATTTTCATACCGATGCATCGCAGGGCGCTGGCTTATTGGACATTAATGTGGCTCGTTTGGGCGTTGATATGCTGACGCTAAATGCGGGAAAAGTTTATGGTCCAAAACAAGTCGGCTTGTTGTGGATGTCGCATCATGTAAAGGTTGAGCCAAAAATCGTTGGCGGTGGTCAAGAACGAGGTCTTAGAAGCGGAACTGAAAATGTCGCCGGCTCGGTTGGTTTTGCTAAAGCTTATGAATTAGCATATGAACATCGAAAATATGAATCGGAAAGATTAGAAAAACTAAGAAACTATTTACAAAATATTTTGTTAGAGGCATTTCCGGAAGCGGTTATTTCGGGAAATCAAAAATGTCGATTATCAAATTTTTTGCATATTTCATTTCCTAAAATGGACGCTGAAAGGTTGATATTTGCACTTGAGGACAGGGGTGTTTTAGTGGCTTCGGGTAGCGCATGCGCTGCTAATAAGGGTTCGCGTTCACATGTTTTAACTGCAATTGGTTTATTGCCAGAGCTAGCTGACGGTAGCATTAGAATTACACTCGGTCATTTATCTAATCAGCAAAATATTGAATTGGCTGGCAAAATTATCATTGAAGAAATTAAACGTGAATACGAAAGAATTAGTCGATGATTAAAAAAATCATATTTATTATTTTGATTGTTGTTGGGGCTATTTTTGGTTTGACGGTTTTTTTGCAAATTAATGATCTTGCCGAATGTAGTGCTTATCCAAGCGTGGCTGTTGGCTGTTCTGAAGTTGACGCGATAGTTGCTATTAGTGGCGGTGACACTTTGGCTCGTGCTCAGGAGGCGATTGATTTGTATCAATCTGGCTGGGCAAAAACAATCATATTTTCTGGGGCAGCTGTCGATAAAAGTGGTCCAAGTAATGCTCATGAAATGAAGCAGTTGGCATTAAAGGCTGGTATTACGGATTCGGCAATTATTATTGATGAGGATGCTAATACGACAAAAGAAAATGCTGAAAATGTTCAAAAAATTTTAGAAAAATTTTCCGCAAAAAAAATTATTTTAGTTACATCCGGATATCATCAGCGTCGAGCAAAACTAACTTTTGAAAAATTTACCGATGGGATTGAAATCATAAGTCATCCAGTCGCTACTGATAAAGATTGGTCTATTATTTGGTGGATTAGTCCAAGGGGTTGGTGGTTAGCTGGCACTGAATTGATTAAAATTATTGCTTTGACTGTTTTGGGGGCTGCCTAAATGAACAAGAATTTGAAAGTTTATGTTGGAATGAGCGGTGGTGTTGATTCTTCACTTGCGGCTGCATTGTTGGTTGAGCAAGGTTACAGCGTAACTGGCGTTTATATGAAAAACTGGTCTGTCGATTTGCCGGGTATGAAATGTCCTTGGGCGGATGATTTAGCTGATGCAAAACGCGTGGCGGTGCGACTTGGTATTGATTTTAAGGTTTTTGATTTTGAAAAAGAATACAAACAAAAAGTCGTCAACTATATGATTGAGGAGTATAAAAACGGTCACACTCCCAACCCTGATGTTATGTGTAATCAAGAGGTTAAATTCAAATTATTTTTAGAGGCAGCGATAGAGGATGGTGCCGATATGATTGCTACCGGGCATTATGCACGAGTTGCAAATAATAATACTAAAAGCTCGGTATCTATTTCTGAAGAACGGCTTCGCGCTGGGTCAAATAAAGACACGAGCGCCTTATTTAACTCTGACTGCAGATGTTCTTCAGAAACAGATGCCAATCTTTTAGATAATAATAATTCAGGTTGTTTATTACGAGCTGTTGATGATAATAAGGACCAGACCTACTTTTTGTATCGCGTGACGGGCGA
>CAZTKH010000001.1:0-33879 GCA_964613925.1 uncultured Saccharimonas sp. (SeqCode) | reverse complement strand
AAACTAAAATTTTATTTGCAGGAGTGCTTTTTAACTGGGCTTTTGCTGCTATATTATTAACAATTTTGGCTTTTTTTGGCTTGCCAAAAATAATTCCTAATCAGTTTAACGTTGAAGGGGATACTGCAGTAGTATATCAACCAGTCCAAATTGTTTCTGTATCTAAAGATGGTGCGGCTGAAAAAGCGGGTCTATTGAGCAATGATAAGATTTTAAAAATCGATCAGAAATCAGTTAAGACTGTTGATGAATTGATTGAATTTTCAAAATCTCATCAAAATGAAAAAGTAGAAATAACGTATTTACGTGATAATGTTGAGAAAAATACAACAATAGATTTTCAAAACGATAAAGATGGTGGTTATATTATTGGAGCAAGTTTAGGCCAATCAGAGGTTCAAAAATCAACTTGGTCAGCGCCAATTGTTGGAGTTGTTACTACGGCTCAATTTACTTGGTTAACAATTCAAAGTTTGGGTAATCTAGTTGTAAATATATTTAGTTCTGGAATTCAATCGGTTGGTGATAATGTTGCTGGCCCGGTTGGTATTTTGGGAAGTATTTTTCCAACAGCACTACAAGGTGGACTTCAACAGCTTATCCTACTGACGGCTATTGTATCAATTTCATTGGCTGTGATGAATATTCTGCCAATTCCTGCGCTTGATGGCGGTAGGTGGTTGGTGACGACTATGTTTAAGTTATTAAAAAAAGACTTAACAAAAGAACGAGAAGAAAAAATTCAAGCGATTGGCTTTTATAGCTTAATGGCTTTAGTGGTGTTAATAACAATAAATGATATTATAAAGATATTTTAATGAAAGAAACTAATAATCAATTAATAGAAACACCAAAAAAGATCCGTTGGTCAATGATACTTGCTTTGCCGTCTTTGGTTTTTGTTGGGTTTTTTACAGCTGAACTAGCCGTAACATATGGTTGTGTGTTGTTAAAAAATCTAGGTGTTCCTTTCGGTGTTTTGAATGAATCAGTACTAAACACGATTTTGTCTTCAATTATATATTTGCTTGCAATTATAATTACCGCCGGACTGCCATGGCTAATTAGACGACATAAAACGAGTAAAGAAGAGCTTGGTTTTTCGAGATTGCCATCATGGATGGATATTTTGCTTTCACCGGCAGGTTTAATAATTTATGTTATTTTTTCTGCAATAATGTCTCTGTTGTTTTTTAATTTTTTTCCAAATTTGAATATTAACCAAGCGCAAAATGTTGGCTTTAGTGAAATGAGCCAAAAATATGAATATATTCTAGCTTTTATAACCTTAGTAATTGTTGCGCCAGTAGCCGAAGAGATACTATTCAGAGGTTATTTGTTTGGAAAGTTACGAAAATACAACATACCAATTTGGGTTTCTATTATAATTACCAGCATTTTGTTTGGCGCAATTCACGGACAGTGGAATATAGCGATAGACACCTTTGTTTTAAGTGTAATTTTATGTTTATTGCGCCAGATCACTGGCAATTTATGGGCATCAATTTTACTTCATATGGCGAAAAATGGCATCGCGTATTATATACTGTTTATAAGTCCATTATTTTTAATTAATTAGGAAACCGATATGCTTGTATCACAACTATTCACAAAAACCAGTAAAGACGCGCCTTCGGATGAAGTTTCAAAAAATGCACAATTATTAATTCGTGCCGGTTTTGTTTACAAAGAATTAGCTGGGGTTTATACATATTTGCCACTTGGAAAAATTGTTCTTGATAAAATTGTTCAGATTATTCGTGAAGAGATGAACGCTGTTGGTGGCCAAGAAATGAGCTTAACTGCCCTACAATCTAAAGAGCCATGGGTGGCTTCGGGGAGATGGAGCGATGAGGTTATGGACGTTTGGTTTAAAACAAAACTTGCCAATGGTAGCGAGGCGGGTTTAGCGCCAACCCATGAAGAGCCGTTGACTAGGATTATGAAGAATTTTATTCATAGTTACAAAGATTTGCCAGCTTATCCATATCAGTTTCAAATTAAATTTAGAAATGAATTGCGTAGCAAGAGTGGTTTAATGCGTGGTCGCGAATTTTTAATGAAGGATTTGTATAATTTTAGTCTTAATCGCGAAGAACACGAAAAATTTTATGAAAAAATGACGGATGCCTACAATCGCGTGTTTGAAAGATTGGGTATCGGTGATATAACCTATAAAACTTTTGCTAGCGGTGGTAGTTTTAGCAAATATAGCCACGAATTTCAGACAATTAGCGAAGTGGGCGAAGATAAGATTTTTGTTCACGAAGCAAGAAAAATTGCCATTAATCAAGAAGTGTATAATGACGAAGTTTTAGCAGATTTGGACATAAACAAAGACGAATTAGTTGAAAAAAAGGCGATTGAGGTTGGCAATATATTTACACTTGGAACGAAGTTTTCAGATGCATTAGATTTGACTTATGTTGATGAAAAGGGTGAGATAAAGCCGGTTTTTATGGGTAGCTATGGTATTGGTCCAAGTAGGGTTATGGGGTTGTTAGCAGAGCATTTTTCTGACGATAAGGGTTTAGTTTGGCCAAAAAATGTTGCGCCATTTACTATTTATTTGGTTAGTATCGGCGGCGATGATGCAAAAAAACAAGCCTATGACCTTTATCATGAATTAAAAGCAAAAAATATTGAAGTTATTTATGATGATCGTGATGTTCGACCAGGTCAAAAATTCGCCGATAGCGAACTTATGGGTATTCCGTATCGCTTAACGGTCAGCGATAGGCTAATTGAGTCTGGTATGTATGAATTTACTGAAAGAAAAACTGGTGAAAAATTGTTATTGACACGCGAGCAACTGCTTGCTAAACTAAGCTAACAGTAACACCTTTTGTAGTATTACGCTATATATGGTGTTTCTATTTTAATATAAGACACTTTTTGAGAATATTTGAGGATTATAAAGATGAAAAAACTATACCAAATTACAGCTAATGGTCGAAAAGAACTTGAAGAGGAATTAATAACTCTAAAAAGCCGCCGTGGTGAAATTGCTGCAAAAATTGCCGAAGCGCGTGACTATGGTGATTTGAGCGAAAATGCTGAATATGATGTTGCTCGTGAAGAGCAGGGTATCGTCGAAACAAGAATCGCTGATATTGAGGATGTTTTACAGAATGCCGAAATTATCAAAAATAATGGCGACAGCAAAGTATCTTTGGGTAGCCGTGTTGAATTAAAAATTGATAATGATACCGTCGTATATATGATTGTTGGTCCAGTTGAAGCTGACCCGCTTGAAGGCAAAATTAGCAACAAATCACCAATCGGCGAAGCTCTTTTTGGCAAAAAAGTTGGTGAACAGGTCACTATATCAACTCCAAAAGGATCAATTAACTATCAAATAGCCAGCATTAGCTAAATAATGGTATAATTTAGCTTATATGGCTACATTAAAAGACTTCCGAGACGAGAGATTAAGAAAATTACAAGATTTAAAAAATGCTGGTATTAATACATATCCGGCTGATTCAAAACGTACTTGTAAAAATATTGAGATAATAGATAATTTTGAAAAATTTGAAAACCAATTAGTCACGGTTGTAGGTAGAATTACTGGCATAAGGAAATTTGGTAAATTAGCTTTTATTGTTGTAAAAGATCAAACTTCTGCAATACAATTATTTATTCGCTCGGATATTATTGCCCCAATTAACCCAGCTAATTCACAGTTGGGTATTTCAGAATTGCCACTGCTAGATACTGGTGATTTTGTCGAAGCTACTGGAAAAGTAATTAAGAGTAAAACGGGTGAAACCTCAATTGAAACAACTAATCTAAGGTTGTTATCAAAAGCTTTGCGCCCAATGCCAAGTGTGATTGACGGGTTTACTAACAAGGAAGAGCGACTTCGCCGTCGATATGTTGATATGAACGTTAATGTTGATGTTCGAGAGCGTTTTGTTCGTCGTAGCAAATTTTGGCAAGCAACTCGTGATTTTTTGAATAATAACGGCTTTATTGAAGTAAATGTTCCAGTACTAGAGCACACTACGGGTGGCGCTGACGCAACTCCATTTGTAACTCATATGGAATCGCTTGATGAGGATTTTTATCTACGTATTAGCCATGAATTGCCACTAAAACGATTGCTTGGTGGTGGATTTGAAAAGGTTTACGATATCGGGCCGCGGTTTAGAAATGAAGGCTATACCGACGAGCATCTTCCTGAACATATCGCCATGGAATGGTACTGGGCATATGCTAACTGGCAAGACGGCATGAAATTTATGGAAGAGATGTACCGATATACCATCGAAAAAACTTTTGGAACCTTGCAGTTTAATGTGCGCGGTTTTGATGTCGATATGAGCAAAACTTGGGAAGTTTGGGATTATGCTACGGTTATAAAAGAAAGATATGGTATTGATGTTTATGAGAGTTCACTTGACGACATTAAGCAGTCTTTGATAGTAAACAAACTAGAAGTAAAAGATACAGAGAATCGGGCGCGTAGTATTGATAAGTTATGGAAAAATATTCGCAAAGATGTCGTTGGTCCAATTTGGTTAGTTAACACGCCGAAGTTTATTAGTCCATTATCAAAAGAAAATCCTAATGACCCACGATCAGTTCAGAGGTTTCAGCCAATTATTGCTGGAAGTGAACTTGGCAACGGCTTTTCGGAATTAAACGATCCAGTCGAACAATTAAATAGGTTTGTCGAACAGCAACAAATGCGTGAAGCTGGCGATAAAGAGGCGATGATGCTTGATATTGATTACATCGAGATGCTCGAATATGGCATGCCACCAGCCTGCGGATGGGGCTATAGCGAACGAGTCTTTTGGATATTTGAAGGCGTTAGTGCCAGAGAAGGCGTACCTTTCCCGCAAATGCGCCACGAGATTGATAACGTTACAAAAGATATTTATTCAGATATAAAATTTGAATAATAACTTTTACTAAATTTAAAAGATCGGTATTTATTATGATTGAAGTTCATGGGGTTTCAAAAATTTATGGCAAAAAAGGCAATTCTTTTACCGCATTGGATAATGCTAGTTTTGTTATTCCTGATGGAGCAAGCGTTGCAATACTTGGCAAATCAGGTAGTGGTAAATCAACCCTAATGCACGTTATGAGCGGGCTAGATAAGCCAAACAAGGGAACTATTAATATTGATGGTCAGAATCTTTTTAAGTTAGGTGCAAAAAATATTGATAAATTTCGATCCGAAACAATGGGTTTTATCTTTCAGAGTTTTTTTGTTCAAGCTAAAGAAACTTGTTACGATAATGTCAGTTTACCACTTGAAATTGCTGGCGTCTCGATTTTTAAAAGACGTCAAAAAATTGAATCTGCACTAAGAGCCGTGGATTTAATTGAAAAGAAAAAAGCACGAGCTCAAACTCTGTCTGGAGGTCAAAAACAAAGGTTGGCTGTGGCAAGAGCTTTGGTTAATAATCCTAAAATTTTGTTTGCTGATGAGCCAACTGGAAATCTTGATAGCACGACTGGAAAGAGAATTGAAGATTTATTATTCGGCTATAACAAGAAAAACAATGTGACTTTGATTATCGTTACTCACGATGCTGATTTGGCTGAACGCTGTGATATTAAAATCCATATCAAAGATGGCAAAATTGACTTAATTGAAGGGATAAAATAATGAAGATACGCGATATTTTAATACGATCTGGACGCAGCCTTAGACATGCAAAGGCGAGAACGTTGTTAACAAGCTTAGCGATTGGTGTTGGCTCTTTTACGATTATTTTGAGTTTTGCAGCCGGTGCGGGTGGTCGAGCATACGTTGAGGATATTATTAGCAGTAATACTAATACTCAAGATTTATACGTTCAATTAAAACAAGAACAGACTGATATTACAAAACCGAAAAAATATTCCGAAGAACCAACGATTGACTACGGCGTCTATGCTCAAAATTTAAAAGCACTTCAAGATAAAGATATCGAAAAGATAAAAACACTCTCCGATGTTGAAAAAGTGTCTCCATATTATATGTTTAGTGCAAAGTATATAACTATGGAAGGCAGTGATAAATACCTCGCTAGCCTTGAAACCTATAATGCAAGTATAAAATTAGATTTTATCGCTGGTGGTGATGATGGAATTATGGCTGATGGAGTGATAATTTCGGATATGTATCGCGAGGCATTTGGCTATGGCAGCGCACAAGAAATGATTGGTAAAAAATTGCAGGTTATAGTTGAAAAAGGTGATAGCGATTATTTGAATAAAGAGTCGAAGGCTTTTGAATTTAAAGTTGTTGGTGTTACGAAAAAATCGGTTATGCGCGTAAGCGCCGGCTCGGCCTTACAGCTAAGTGATAATAGTATGAAAATATTAAATGAATATAATCAAAAAGGCACTCCGATGTATGGATCGTATGTACAGATAACGGTTACTGCTAAGGAAGGCGTTGATGTTAATAAGGTAAAAACACAGTTATCAGATCTTGGATATGAAGCTCAAACTGCCGAAGATATGATGGGATTTATTTTTCAATTTATTGATGTTTTGCAGGCTATTTTGATTGGATTTGGCTCTTTGGCGGTCCTTACGTCGGTTTTTGGAATTATTAATACTCAATATATAAGCGTTCTCGAAAGAACTCAGCAAATTGGCTTAATGAAAGCTTTGGGTATGCGGCGTCGTGATATCGGCAGATTGTTTAAACTTGAAGCCGCTTGGATTGGATTTATTGGAGGGGCGATTGGCGCAATATTAGCAGTATTTGGTGGTAGTATCGCCAACCCATATATTAGTGATTATTTAGCGCTTGGCAAGATTAGTTTGTTAATTTTTGAGCCAATGAGCATATTTATGGTTATTGCTGGGTTAATAGTGGTTTCAGTGCTGTCTGGGGTTTTACCAGCCCGTAAAGCATCAAAATTAAACCCAATCGATGCGCTTAGAACTGAATAAAATAACGAATTCATCGATATTTGCTATACTTGTATCATGAAAAGACGCTTTGCCATATGCTTAATATTGTCAATTTTTACTGTCATTATTGCATTAGGTAATAATACTTACGCTTCGGTTGACGATTTTGTTATTAAAGATTTTCAAGCTGACTATTTTCTGTCAAAAGATTCTAATAATCGATCGGTTTTAAAAACGGTTGAAAAAATTGTCGCTGAATTTCCTAATTATGACCAAAATCACGGTATCGAAAGGGCAATTCCTAAGATATATGACGGTCATAGCACAAATATAAATCTTGAATCAGTGGTTGATGAAAATGGCAGCGCTATGCCTTATGCGACATCAACAAAAAATAATAACCTGGTTATTAGAATTGGCGACAAAAATAAATACGTTCATGGAATTGTGACTTATGTCATAACTTATAGTCAAAATGACGTAACTCGTTATTTTAAAGATTCAAATTCGGATGAGTTTTATTGGGATGTTAATGGAAACGGTTGGAGCCAAAATTTTGAAAAAATTACGGCAAGGTTGTATGTTGATGCGTCGATAACCTCAAACCTCAACGGTAAAATGGCTTGTTATTATGGAGCTTATAAATCAAATAATAAATGTGAAATACATAATAATAATGGAATTATCGTTGCAAACCAAAATATATTAAAACCAGGTCAAAATATGACAATCGCGGTTGGCTTTAATAAGGATTCTTTTGTTGCATATCAAAAAACACCACTTGAGATTGTTTTAGAATACCTAATAATTGCATATTTTATTGCTTCTGCGATTGCCTTGATTTTTTCTTTAATAATTATGATCCGAATAATTATTTTATATATCAGAACTAAAAATGTCGCGAAAACTGGTCGTTCAATAATTCCTGAGTATCTTCCTCCAAAAAATGTTGATATAGTTTTATCGAGCGTTATTGTTAATAATTACTATTCTTGGATATCTGCTCAATATATTGATTTTGCGGTTAGAAAAAATATTAGAATTATTGAATCTGAAAAGGGTATTTTTAAACAAAAATCTTACAAAATTGAATTAATTTCAACAAATAATTTAACTGATTCTGAAACGCAAATACTAAAAGCAATATTCGGACACCATCTTCCTTTAGGGGGCGTATATGAATTTGATGCTTCCGCTCCTGATTACACTTTATATCCCAGGATTAAGCTAATTAAGGACGCCGTAGGCAAGCAAGCCGTTGAAAATGGTTATTATGAAGACGTCAAATTAATAAAAAGACGTATGCATAAATTAGAGATTGTTATGGGTGTTCTTATCTTATTTATGGGCGTTAGTATCGTGCCGCTATGTGTTTCATTAATTCTTTCTAGTAGTTTAAAGCCATTATCTAAAAAAGGAGCTGAACTAAAAGATTATCTTGATGGTTTAAAAATGTATATTAAAACTGCCGAAGAGGATAGGATTAAATATTTGCAAAGCCCTCTCGGCGCGGAAAAAATTATAATTGATACTAATGACAACCAGGCAATGGTTAAGTTGTATGAAAGATTATTACCTTATGCTGTTCTATTTGGAAATGAAAAAGAGTGGACGAAAGTACTTGGCAAATACTATGATCAGCAATCAATAAGTCCAGATTGGTATTCGGGCAGTTCTGTATTTAATGCGGCCGTATTTAGCTCGGCAATATCAAGTTTTTCTTCAACATCAACACTAAGCAGTTATAGTTCGTCATCGAGTGGTTCGGGCGGTGGCGGTTTTTCAGGCGGCGGCGGTGGTGGTGGCGGCGGCGGCGGTTGGTAAAATAATCTATATAAAATATAATCTGGTACAATAATAATATGTTAGACATTCGATTTATCCGAGAAAACGCTGAGGCGGTTCAGAAAAATGCAATCAATAAAGGTTATAAAGTTGATATTTCTCAGTTACTTAAACTTGATGAAGATCGCCGTAGTGTACAATCTCAAGTTGATGATTTAAGACAGCGCCGTAATGCAAATATTGCATCTGCAAAGGGTAGTCGTCCGACTGATGAACAAATTGCTGATGGTAAACAAATCAAGGATAAATTATCAAAAATTGAACCAATGCTAAAAGAAATCGATGACAGTTATACTGATATTTTAAAATTGGTTCCAAATATGGCACTTTCTGATGTTCCGGTTGGACTTACCGAAGAAGAGAATCGAGTGGTAAAAACCGTTGGCGAAATTCCTACATTCGATTTTCAACCACGTAATCACGCTGAAGTTGCCGCCATTCATGGTTGGATAGATAAAGAACGTGCCGCCAAGGTAGCAGGTAGCCGTTTTGCTTATATTGAAGGTGATATGGTTAAATTACAGTTTGCAATAATTCAATTTGTGATTAATACCCTAAGCGATGAATCAAAAGTAAATGAAATACTTGCTAAGGCCGGGATTCAAGCCTCGAGCAAGCCGTTTGTTCCAATTTTGCCGCCACTTATGATTCGCACTGAGATGTTTGATGCCATGGATAGGTTAGAGCCTCGTGATCAGAGATATAAACTTGATGGTGATGAATTATGGCTACAAGGTAGCGCAGAACATGTTCTAGGAAGTATGCATGCTAACGAGATGTTTGATGAAGCCGAGCTGCCAATTCGCTATGTAGGTTATGCAAGTAGTTTTCGACGTGAGGCTGGAACATATGGCAAAGACATGGAAGGCATTTTTAGGATGCACCAGTTTGACAAGCTTGAAATTGAGAGTTTCTCGGTCGCCGAAGATGGTTTAAATGAACATTTGTTATTTGTTGGCGTTCAAGAATATTTATTGTCACAATTAGGATTACCATATCGAGTTATTCAAAAATGTACTTTTGATATCGGTAAGCCAAATGCCAGGGGGATTGATATGGAAGCTTGGTTGCCTGGTCAAGGAAAATATCGTGAAACGCACACTGCCGATTATATGACCGACTATCAGGCGCGCCGGTTAAATACTCGCGTTCGAAGATCTAACGGTGATGTTGAATTGATTCATACTAATGATGCGACCGCCTTTGCGTTGGGCCGAATTATGATTGCAATTATTGAAAATAATCAAATGGCTGATGGCAGTGTCAAAATCCCAGAAGTTTTGCGCCCATACCTTGCCAATCGCGAAACCTTATAAGGCTAATAGAACAACAAAAAGATAACTTATTTATCGTTTATTAATTTAAGCAGTCTATTTAGGATGCAATCAATTTATTAAAATCTTTTGTTAGTTTGATCTGATTGACAAAATAATATTTTTGTGCAATAATATTTATCAATAAGGTTATTGTTTATAGCTATATAATTCCATAACCTTAAGAATGAGTAGGGCTAATAGATGCCAAAAAATGGTAAATTTAAATCTATTGGCTGTAGGAGGGCCTATGTCTAAGTCAGAAAAGATTTTCGATTTATTGGTTAGGGCTTTGGATCCAGTTCCTGTCCGGGCTACGGAATTTCCGCGCTGTGAGGATGATGATCTCGAAGAGGTTCTTGGTTATATCTGTTCTAGTTCGCTGAGAGGCGAAGCTACGGAACTGATTGAATCTCGGATCAATTTAAGCCTTAGGTCGAAACTGTTGGGGTGTTTGGTGTCTGCAAGAAGCGCTGAATGTTCTGTTTTGGCCCATGCTGCTAAGGTCAGCCGCCTCTTGGAGGTAATTCACGATTATCATCTTTGGCCTGAGATTGACAGGATATTGGCCGAAGACCACTGATGGAGATATTCTCCCGCGTTGCATTTTGCAACATGAGCGCTCGCGATAGAAGCGCTCTTTTTTTAGTGAAAAATATTGCTAAGTCATTTATTTTAGATGTTTTAACGGTGATATTCAATAATTCATTAGCGTATTTGTTATATAATAGTAGTATCAACCAAATAATATAGGAGGGCGATATGATTACATCAATTCAAATAAAGAGTAATTCTTATGAAATTGACGACATTACTCGAAAGTATGCTTTAAAAAGGATTGGTCGATTGGATCGATATTTACCCAGACATGCTCGTCGAACCGCCTCGGCTGAAGTGATTTTATCTCAAGTTAACCATGCTCATGGCAATAAATATGAAGTAGAAGTAATCCTAAATGTTCCTGGCAAGACGATTACAGCCAAGGATTCGACCATTAATATTATGGCGGCCATTGATATTGTTGAAGCAAAGATAATGGCACAACTTAGGACCTATAAAAGTTCAGTTCAGCCACATCTTGGCAAAAACAAATTGCTTAGTCGATTCAAGCGCACTCCAAACAAACAATTATAGATGTAATTTTCTTGTGTATTTAACTCTCTAGCCTTATAATTAAGGGCAGTATTTGACTTTAGAATTTTTCTAATTAGGGGAGTGACGGTTTTTTATGGCAAGTAAAAAGAATATATTAACCAAGGTTTTTGGTGATCCACAGGCGCGGACTTTAAAGCGTATTTCTAAAAAAATCCAATCTATTAATGTTTTGGCTGATAAATATCAGAAAATGTCTGATAAAGAATTAAAAAAACAGACAGAAATATTAAAAAAACGATTACAAGAAAAAGGTGTTACGCTTGACTCGATATTATCGGATGCTTTTGCTGTTGTCCGCGAAGCAAGCACCAGGGTATTAAAACAACGTCATTTTGATGTCCAATTAGTTGGCGGTATTGTTTTGCACGAAGGTAGCGTTGCCGAAATGAAAACTGGTGAAGGTAAGACGTTGGTCGCAACCTTGCCGGTTTATTTGAACGCACTTGAGGGCAAGGGTGTTCATGTTGTCACGGTTAACGATTACCTTGCTCAGCGCGATGCTAGCTGGATGGGCGGTATTTATGACTTTTTGGGTCTAAAAGTTGGCGTGATTATTAATGAAGCTTCGTTTATCTATGATCCAAGCTACGATAATGAAAAACATAGCGACGAAAGAATGCGCAAATTACGTCCAGCAACTCGAAAAGAGGCTTACGACGCTGATGTTACTTATGGCACAAACAATGAATTTGGCTTTGATTATTTGCGCGATAACATGGTTAATGATGCCAGTTTGTTAAGACAGCGTGAACTAAATTTTGCCATCGTTGATGAAGTCGATAGTATCTTGATTGATGAGGCTAGAACGCCGCTTATTATTAGCGCTCCGGCAGCAGAAAATCCAGACAGTTATTATCAGTTTGCAAAAATTGCCGCAAAATTAGATGTTGATGATTATATCCTTGATGAAAAACATCGTACGGTTGCATTGACTGATGCTGGCGTTGAAAAAGTTCAAAAAATGCTTGGCATTGATAACCTATATAGCCCTGATTATGTGCGTTCGGTTTATCACATGGATCAAGCTTTGCGAGCGCAGACATTATTTAAACGCGACAAAGATTATGTGGTAACAAAAGAAGGCGAAGTTATTATTGTTGATGAGTTTACTGGACGTTTAATGCAGGGTCGTCGTTATAACGAAGGCTTACATCAGGCGATTGAAGCTAAAGAGGCTGTGCCAGTTTTGCAAGAAAGTATGACTCTCGCTACGATTTCATTCCAGAATTATTTCCGACTTTACAAAAAATTATCTGGTATGACCGGAACGGCTTTTACGGAAGCAGAAGAGTTTCAGCAAATTTATAGTTTGGATGTTGTTCAAATTCCAACTAATCGACCGATGGTTCGTAATGATAAAGGTGATTTAATCTTTAAAACCGAAAAAGCGAAACTTAAAGCTGTTGCTGCCGCTATTGCAGAATATCATAAAGTTGGTCGTCCGGTTTTGGTGGGCTCTGCGTCAATTGCAAAAAATGAATTGATTGCATCATATTTAGATAAAGAAAATATTCCTTATGAGATATTAAATGCCAAAAATAATGAACGAGAAGCTGCGATTGTCGAAAAAGCTGGTCAAAAAGGTGCGATTACTTTAGCAACAAACATTGCTGGTCGTGGTACTGATATTAAATTAAGCAAAGAAGTAATTGAGCTAGGTGGTTTAGTAGTTCTTGGCTCTGAGAGGCATGAATCGCGCCGTATTGATAATCAGCTGCGTGGTCGTGGCGGTCGTCAAGGTGATCCGGGCGAAAGTCAATTTTATGTTTCAACCGAAGATGATTTAATGCGAATTTTCCAAGGTGAAAGAATTGCGGCTTTGATGGATAGGCTTGGTATTGATGAAGATACGCCGATTCAAAATAAAGCTGTTTCGAAGACTCTTGAAGCTGCTCAAAAAAGAGTTGAAGGTTATAACTTTGATACTCGCAAAAATGTTGTTCAGTATGACAATGTTATTAATCGTCATCGTCGAGTAGTTTATACGGTTCGCCGCAAGATTTTAGAAGGCGATAGCATTAAGCCTGAAATTCAAAAACTACTAATTCAAAAATTGCATGAATTAACAGCGTTGCCAACAAAAAATAATAAGAATTTTGTGGCAGAGTTTGAGCAAATTTTCCCAATTGAAGAGGCCGATATTAAGGCTCTTGGCGAAGAAAAAAATGACAAAACTCGTTTTGAAAAAGCAAAAAAACTTGTTGGTGATTATTATGAAACCAAAGAGAACGAACTTAGTGATAAAATAATCCGAAAAGTTGAACGCGAAATATATTTGCAGGTTCTTGATACACTTTGGATGCAGCATTTGGAAAATATGCAACATTTGCGCGAAGGAATTCATTGGAGAAGTGTTGGTCAACGTGATCCATTGGTTGAATATCGCAGTGAATCTCAAAAACTCTTTGACAGTTTACAGGCGACTTTATGTGAAGAGGTTTTGCGTGCAATTATGCATGTTCGTACAAGTGATATTGTCGTAAGAACCGAAGAAGATCATGAAACCGAATTAACTCGTTTGGCTGAAAAAGCTGTTGAAAAAGGTGTTAACGAGATTAGCGAAGGCGAAGTAAATCGAGATAATGATTTTAAGGTAAAAAAATCTGGCACAATCAATGACGCAAACCATCGTAAAAATTTAGCTCGCAAGAAAAAGAAATCACAGCGACAAAATCGAAAAAAGAGCCGAAAATAATTAATTTTAGAAAGTTTTTGCTGTAATGAAACATACCGTTGAAGAAATAGTTTTAAAAAATGGGGCGAGGGGCTTATTAATTAATGTCCCAGACGCTACGATGATGAGTATGCAGTTTCAGTTTAGGGCTGGTAATCGGTATGCTAAATCAAAAGATATTGAACAAGTCGCCCATATTATGGAGCATATGGCTTACGGTGCAAATGCTCGGTTTAAATCCGAAAACGATTTTGATTACGAGTTTACAAAAAATGGCGCTTATCTCAATGCCTCTACTAGCGATTTATCGATGATTTATGAGGCTGAATGCGCTGATTTTGAGTGGGACAGAATTATGGAGCTTCAGAAGGTTGCTATTTGTCAACCGCGTTTTGAAGAGACAAAACTTGATGCTGAAAAAGGCAATATTAAAAATGAACTTACAAATCATCTTAATGATCATGAGCGAATTTTGTATACCAGAGTTCAACAGTTATTGGGTGAGGATGTTTTAACTTATCGTCAATCGATTTCTACAATAGCTAACGTAACGCTTGCAGATGTCAAAGAACATCATCGCAGAACCCATACCACAAAGAATATGCGCTTTGTTATTGCTGGTAAAATGAAGGGCCGTAAAAAGATAATTAAACGGATTATTGAAAGTTTTGAACTAAAAGAAGGCGAACGTTTTGAAGTTCCTAGGGATGAGTTGATTAAATCTGCGCCGACTGTTATTAGACGCAAAGATGCAACAAATTTAACGTTTGGCTTGTTTATGGCGGTTGAACGTGAACTTAGCGAAGAAGAGCTTGATGCGATGCATTATCTTAATCACATTTTAACGGGGACTTTTTATTCACGTATCTTTGGTGCTGCCAGAAAAAAGGGCTTAGCCTATAATATTGAGGCATATGCGGCGGCTGGTCCAAAGGGTACGGCAAGTTGTTGGGATATTCTTGGTCAGGTAAATCACGAATCGGCTGACGCACTTTTTGAAATTATTACCAAAGAATTGAAAAATGTTTTGGATGGAAAAATCAGGCAAGATGAACTTGATGCTGCTAAATCATTTGCGCTTGGTAGATATCAAATGGGGGCACAGTCTGTTTCGCAAATTCGAGCATTTTATACGCAGCGATATCTTTATGACGGTATAATAAAGGATTATGAAAAGGTTCCAGAAATGATAAAGAGAGTTACTCTTGAGCGGATTGTAGAAACCGCAAGAAGTTTTATGAAAGAAGATAAATGGGTTTTTGCGGCAGTTAGTAGTGGTGATCGCCAAGAATTAGTTGATTTGAATGAAAAAATTGAGCCATTATTTAAAGCTTATCAATAAGGAGTTATAGAAATGAGAATTGCAATTGCTGGTTATGGTGTAGAAGGTGAGTCAAGTTTTCGATATTTTTCTCAAGATCCAAACAATCAAATCACGATTGTAAATGAGACTACGCCCGATATTGCCATTCCAGTAGATGTCGATTCAATTATTGGCGAAAAAGTTTTTGAAAAGCTACAAGGTTTTGATATGGTTATTCGCACGCCAGGGTTATCGCCTCGAAAAATTTTGACTGATGGCAAGATTTGGTCTGGAACGAATGAGTTTTTTGATAAATGCCCGGCAAAAATTATTGGCATAACTGGAAGCAAGGGTAAGGGGACAACTGCAAGTTTAATTGCTAGCATTTTAGAAGAAGCTGGTAAAAAAGTTTGGCTAATCGGTAATATCGGTAAACCGGCGTTAGACGTTCTAAAAGATGTTAAGCCAGAGGATTTTGTAGTCTACGAATTGTCGAGTTTTCAGCTTTGGGACTTAAAGAAGTCACCACAGGTGGCCGTAGTTCTGTTTATTGAGCAAGAGCACTTAAATGTCCATATCGATATGGATGAATATGTAGGGGCTAAGGCTAATATTGCTAAGAACCAAAAACCAGGAGATTTAATTGTATATAACAAATCAAATAAATATTGTAATGAGATTGCCAGTATTTCAAAAGCAAAAAAAATTGGGTTTCAAGATACAAGTTTAGCCCATGTAAAAGATGATAGTTTTTACTATGGTGAACAAAAAATTTGTTCAATAGATACCCTGCAATTGACTGGTATTCATAATCTAGATAATGCCTGCGCAGCTATTGATGCAATCTGGGAAATTACTAATGATCATAGTGTTATTGAGCGAGGCTTACATAAGTTTCAGGGCCTACCACACCGCATTCAATTTGTTCGCAAAGTCAACAATATTAGCTTTTACGATGACAGTATTGCAACAACTCCCGGTTCAGCAATTGCAGCTCTAAGGTCGTTTGACAAACCAAAAGTGATAATATTAGGCGGGTCTTCAAAAGGCTCAGATTTTTCTGAACTTGCTGTTGAACTTACTAAACATGACGCTTATGCCATATTGATTGGTGATGAGGCGGAGGCGATTGGGCAGGCTTGTTTGAAGGCTGATTTTAAGAATTTTGTTATTATAAAAAATGAAGATATGACGATGGAATTAATTGTTCAACTTGCCAAAGAAATGTTGTCAAATAGTGAGCAGGGTGGCGTGGTGCTATTAAGTCCAGCCAGCGCAAGCTTTGGTCTGTTTAAGAATTATGCTGATCGTGGTGAGCAATTTTGCGAAGCAGTGAGGAATCTATAATCAATTATGTCGCCACTTGAGAAAAAAATTATAAATTTGCTTGCCCAAATTACTAACGCTCTTGAGCGAATTGATGTTGTTGGTAAACAAAAGCAAATTGATGATTTGACTTCTCAATTGTCTAATTCTGAGATTTGGAATAATCCAAATGAAGCTCAGGCAAAAAACAGACAACTTGCAATGTTAAGTAATGCTGTAGAGCCCTGGATTATCTTAAAAGCCCAAGTTGCCGATTTAATTGATTTGACAAAATTGGGTGATGATAGTTTATTGCCGGAATTTACTCACGAATTTGAAGCGCTTGAAAAAGAGTTTAATAGATTGCGTAAAGATTTATTATTTCGAGGAAAATATGATTCCAAGGATGCTATTTTAAGACTTAGTGCTGGCGTTGGCGGAACGGATGCCCAGGATTGGACGGAAATGCTCGAACGAATGTATTTGCGCTGGGCTGAGAAATCAAATATGACTGCAAAAGTTATTGAAAGCTCGGCCGGGGAAGAGGCTGGCTTAAAATCCTGTGTTATTGAGATTTCAGGGTTGAATGCCTATGGAAAAATGCGTGGTGAACATGGTGTACATCGGCTAGTGCGTTTGAGTCCATTTAACAGTGATAATTTAAGGCAAACTAGTTTTGCGCTTGTTGAAGTTTTGCCACAAATTGATGAACCGGAAGAAGTAAAAATTGATGACAAAGATCTAAAAATTGATGTTTATCACGCTGGTGGTAAGGGTGGTCAATCAGTAAATACAACTGATAGTGCGGTTAGAATTACGCATATTCCTACAAATACAGTAGTTGCAATTCAAAACGAAAGATCGCAACTGCAAAATCGTGAAACGGCAATGAAAATTTTGCGATCAAAATTAATGCAACTTAAACTTGAACAGCACGTTTCTGATTTGGCGGATTTGCGCGCTAGTGAATCGGCCAATTGGGGTTCTCAAATTCGTAATTATGTCCTACATCCTTATACTTTGGTAAAAGATACTAGAACAAAATATGAAGAGACTGATACCCAAGCAGTCTTGGGTGGTGAAATTGATGGTTTTATCGACTCATTTTTGGAATCCCAAAACCTAGAATAGTCGACATATTGACTTTTTTAACCATTAGTGATATGATATTGGCTATAAGGAATAAAAATAAATATGCAACACAATCAAAACAAACGACCATCAATAGAATTTTATAATTCAAAAAACGAAAAGCAAGAAAAAAGCAAAAAAACAGCTCGTAATCTTGCGGGTATTGCTTTAGGTGGTTTGTTGGTTGCTGGCGCTATTTTTGGAGTTAAGAGTTTATCAGACTATGACACTGCTCAAAAAGATAAGCTTTTTGTTCCAAATGGTAATCATTTGCCAATGACGGAATTGTTAGATGAAAATGCTGAAATTAACTTTTCAACTTTAGAGGATGACAAAATGTTAGTGTTATTTGAAGACGGTAGTATTCGAACTTCGCCGGTATCTGCGAATATCGAAAAGCCTTCAACTATTTTGTTAAATCAAAAAGATGTACCATTGCCAGATGCAAGAGAGTTGGGGTCATATAGTAAATACGGCGATAATTATTTCGTAGTGAAACTAAATGATTTGCCAGAATATGTTCAGGATTATGTCGATGCGAATGATATTGAATTATCCGAAGTTGATGGCAATAAATGTGTATTTATTAATAAAATTGATGCACGTGTTGTTGACGCGGATTTGGTTCAGACCAATGATAAAGACGTTCAAGTTTCTAGCGATGTTATGCCAGAGTTAGGCTAGTAATCTTTCTTGTAAAAAGTACAATTTATTGAGCGAAGTACTTATGCTATAATTGTACCGAGAATGATTCTATTAGATAGGGTAACAAAAACATACGGAAAAGATCTAAGTCCAGCTCTCGATAGAGTTAGTTTGTTCATTGAACCACGGGAATTTGTGGTTTTAATTGGTACGAGTGGCGCTGGAAAATCAACTTTGCTAAAACTGCTGACCCGTGAAGAAAAACCAAATAGTGGCAAGATTGTCGTTGGGGGTATTGACTATGACACCCTCAAGGACAGTCAAATTCCGATGTTGCGCCGAAAAATTGGCGTAGTTTTTCAAGATTTTAAGCTTTTGCCACAACGAACTGTTTTTGAGAATATCGCTTTTGCACTAGAAATTGCCGGTATGACTAAACATGAAATTAAAAGCACTGTGCCAAAAGTTATTGAATTAGTCGGACTAAATGGCAAGGAAAAACAATTTCCTCATCAGTTATCTGGCGGTGAAAGACAACGTGTGGCGATTGCTAGAGCGGTTGTCAGGCAGCCTAAAATTTTAATTGCCGACGAGCCAACTGGTAATCTTGATCCAAAACACAGTTGGGATATTATTCGATTGCTTGAAAAAATTAACAAATACGGTACAACTGTTTTGCTGACTACTCATAATGTGGATATTGTAAATAAATTGAAACGAAGAGTAATTACGTTGGATCATGGGCAGGTATCTGGTGATCAGGCTGAGGGGAGTTATCGACAATGATGTTGAAAAAAAAGATAGATTCGAAATCCTTTGCAAAGCATAAATTAAAAAAGCGCCGTCTATTAACTTTTTTTAGAGTTGTAAGATATGGTTTTGATAATTTTTTGCGTAATGCTTGGTTGTCAATTGCGGCGACGGCGGTGATGACGATTACTCTGATAATTATTTTTGTTGTAGTGTCATCGAAATTTATTTTGAATGATACGATTAGCGATTTGGGTAATAAAGTTGATATGTCTATATATTTAAAAACGGATACCAAAGACAAAGTAGGTGATGATATAAAGAAAAAAATTGAAGGGTTGGCGTCAGTGCGATCAGTTTCGTATATTAGTGCCGAAGCCGCTCGTGAACAAACTGCTCAAGAACACAAGGATGACCCAGCATTTTTAGAAGCAATCAAAGAGGCAACAAATATGTATCCAGCAACAATTCGTGTAGTTGTTAAGGATATAAATGATACGGCCGAATTAGAAGGTTTTGTGCAAAATGATGCGCAAGTAAAGGAAGCCCTGAATAAAGATTACGCGCCATCTTTTGCGGGCGAGAGGCGAGATACGATTAAATCGATTGGTCGTGCGGTTGGGTTTATTCAACAAGTCGGTATTGGTATTGGTTTAGTTTTTGTGGTTATTTCGTCGCTTATTATCTTTAATACGATTAGCATGGCAATATTTAATCGCCGTGAAGAGATTCAAATGATGAATTTAATTGGCGCTGATAAAAATTTTGTAAGGGGTCCGTTTATTATTGAGTCGGTTATTTATGGATTTATTGCTTCAATTATTGCAAGTGGTTTAGGTCTATGGGGTTTATATAGCGCGACTGGAGTTTTGGCGACTTATGAGCTTTCGGTTCAATCAACAGTTAGCTTGTTCTCGCAGTACTTAGTTTTTGTAGTTTTGGCTATGATGGCTATCGGCGCAATTATTGGAATTATTTCTTCTACGTTAGCAACTAGGAAATATTTAAAATTATGAAAATAATTTTTAATAGCAAAAAGATAGCTAGATTGCCAATGAAGTTATTGTTTGTGATAATTTTAATAATTAGCATGATAGTACCTATACAGATATTAAATAGGCCGGTTTTTGCCGATAGAGCTTCGGAAATATTGCGTCAGATAGAATCAATTAATCAAGATATATCTAGTTATTTAGAGGAATCTTCAAGATTAAGTAAAGAATCAAATACATTGCAGTCGGCAATTGCCATATTAGTAAATGACAAGGCTTTGATTCAAGCTCAGATTAATATTAGTCAAGCAAAATATGACCAACTGGTTTTACAAATTAATGAAACTGAAAAGAAGATTCAAAATAATAAGGATACACTAGGTAGAACTATTGCCGACATGTATGTTGATGGCAAAATTACGCCTCTTGAGATGCTTGCAAGTAGTAAAAACATTGGTGATTATTTAGATAAGCAAGAATATCAAACTTCAATTAGTAATCAACTGTCTTCAACTATCGATGAGATTAAAAAACTAAAAGAAACGTTGGTTTCTCAAAAATCTGAAGTCGAAAAAGTATTAGGTGACCAAAAAAATGCTCGTCAGATGCTTGTTGAAAAAGAAAATGAACAACAAAAATTATTAAATGAAACCCAAGGAAAAGAAGCGGCTTATCAACAGTTAATATCTGACGGTGAATCAAGGAAGCAATCTTTGGCAGAAGAATATAAAAACCTCGCTAGAACAGTGGGCGAAGGTATTAGTGATCCAACTAAAGGAAATTATCCATGGGGCGGAAATGGGTGTTATGTTGATTACGATATGATGTCTTACGGTGGAGTTAATGGAGACGGTACCGACCTACTGCAATATGCTTGTCGCCAATGTACTAGCTATGCAGCTTGGAAGATACTCGAAAAGACTGGCAGGGGTTATACTTATTGGGGCAACGCAAAAAATTGGCCATCCAGCGCTCGTAATAATGGAATATCAACTGGCTATTCTGCAAGAGCCAATTCGGTAGGTGTTATGACGAGTGGGCCATATGGTCACGTTGTTTGGGTTGAGACAAATCCCGATTCTGAGGGGAAAATTACGATTAGTCAATATAATTCTTATTATGATAACACTGGCGATAATAGTGGTCCTGGTTGGGGAAATTATAGTAAAAAAATAGTGAATGCGTCTGATTACAACGAGTTTATATATTTTTAAATTTTTAACATAAATTTTGTAGTATATTCTAAGTTTTCTGCGCTATACTAGTATAAGTACAAAAATCTGGTTTTTAAGGGGAGTTTTTGATGATTAAGGCAAACAAACAGGATGAACAAAAAAATGTTCATTTTAATAATATTGAACCAAAGGATTCGTCTATTATACGCCGCAAAAATCCTGCATTGGATTTTATAATCATCGCAGTGGCGATTGGGGTTGGTTATGTAGCTGGGGTTTATAATCAGCAAATTGGTTCATTTGTTGGTCGGATTTTTGGCTATCAATCGCCTTATACTGCAAATATTGATTTGAGTTCAGTTGAAAAAACTTATAGTGTGCTTGCTGAAAAATATGACGGAAAATTAGACACTCAAGCACTGATTGATGGGGCTAGTCGAGGGCTCGTTGAGGCTGCTGGTGATGATTATACGATGTTTATGGACGCCGAAGAGGCCACTGAATATAATAATGGTCTTGAGGGCAATATTGGCGGCGGTATTGGTGTAATTGTTGGATTAAAAAACGAGCAAGTTACGGTTATGAGTGTTTTGGCTAATAATCCGGCGATTAAGGCTGGCTTGATGGCTGGCGATGCTATTTTGGAAATAAATGACGAATCAACTGTCGGTATGGCGGTGGATTTAGCTGTTTCAAAGATTCGCGGTGAAGCAGGTACGACCGTAAAACTTAAAGTTCGTCGGCTTGCTGATGTGAAAGATTTTGTAGTTACGCGCGAGATTATCAATAATCCGAGTGTTACTAGTGAGGTAAAAAATGGCGTTGGAATAATGACAATCATTCGTTTCGATAACGAGACGGGTAAATTGGCAGAAGTTGCGGCAAGGGGCTTTATTAAAGAAGGTGTAAAATCTGTAATTTTGGATTTAAGAGACAACCCAGGTGGTTATGTTGATGCGGCGGTTGATGTTGCTAGCTTGTGGGTAGACAATAAGACGATTGTAACAGAGAGAAAAAATGATATAATTACTGAAACTTTGCAGTCAAATGGTGAGGCGATTCTAAAAAATATAAAAACTATTGTGTTAGTGAACGGTAATAGTGCCAGTGCGAGTGAGATTGTATCAGGTGCCTTGCAGGATTATAAGTTAGCGCAGATTGTTGGCGAAAAATCATTTGGCAAAGGTAGCGTCCAGCAACTGATTAAGCTTGATGCCGGCACTCAATTAAAGGTTACTGTAGCGCGTTGGTATACGCCAAATGGTCGAAATATCACCAAAGACGGTGTTGTGCCAGATGTCGCTGTCGAGATGACCCAGCAGGATGTAAATAATGACCTCGATCCTCAACTTGAAAAAGCTAAAAAAATGTTGGATTTGTAAATTGCTTGTGTTAAAACGTAAAATTGTAGTAATATATAGGTAAGTATGGATACAAAAAAGAAAATCTTATTGGTTGAAGACGACGTAGCATTATCTGGAGTGTATAAATCACGCCTTGAGATGGAAGGTTTTGATATTTCCGAGGTTAATAACGGCGAGGATGCTTTGTCTGTGGCTGTAAAGTTTAAACCTGATCTTATTTTATTAGACGCCATGATGCCAAAAATTAGTGGTTTTGATGTTTTGGATATTTTGCGTAATACGCCGCAAACGGCAAATATTCGAATTATTATGTTGACTGCTTTGAGCCAGCCAAAAGATAAAGAGCGCGCTGAATCACTTGGCGTTGATGATTATCTTGTTAAATCACAAGTTGTAATTGGTGATGTGGTTGAGCGAGTTAAATACCATCTTGGTATGTTGCCAACAAAATCGGAATAAATGAGTTATTTGTTTTATTAAAAAAACTACCCTTTATATGGGGTAGTTTTTTTAATAAGTTAAATATATACAATTATTGTACTGAAACCTGAGTTCGTGGAGTAGTTTTACCAGTAAAACGACTTTTTCGAACTTGGCTGAAACCAACTACGCCATCATTTGCAGCGTGAATAGTAAAATCGCGGCTCATAAATGTGCCTGGACCAGCTAGCTTGGTTGAACCAGTTTGACGGACGAGAACTTCACCAGCGCGAACAGATTGTCCACCGAAACGTTTAACACCTAGTCGTTGGCCGGCGTTGTTGTGGATATTTTTGGCGGTACCGCCTGCTTTAACGTGTGACATTTAATTTTGCTCCTTAAAGTCTTTAATATGAAAATCTAACTAATTCTATCAAATATAGGGGTTAGAGTCAAGAGTGTTGCCAAATTTTTTTAAATTGAACCGTCTTCTTATCTCAAAGTTAAATAAAGAATAGGATTAGATCCTAGTTAATACTAACAATTCTCGGGCGACGACTTGATTTTCGCGGTAATATAACATGTCATTTTTGGATACGTGATGGAATTCATATGGCTTGTAGCCTAATTGAGCGATAGTGTCGATGAGCGGTAGGTGAGTAAAATCACCCTTAGAATCGCGCCAAGCTGGTACGGCTATGCATACCGGTGTGTTTGGTTGAATTTGAGGATATAGATTTTTCAAAAATTCGGTAATAATGTGATTACAATTTTTGACAACTTCTTCTAATTTTGCTGGCGATGGAGGAGCGCTAAAAGGTTGTCCGAGGTATGTTTCGCTAGCAATTGCGTCAATGGGGCTTGACCATTTTGCGGTTATTGCATCCTGGGCGCTAATTTTAACATTAAAAGATTTGTGATACTCTTCACCGAGCCAATTTAAGTTATCGTGAGTATAGCTAACCATTTTTTCGGATAAGTCGGTACCATAGGCCGTATATCCCATTAAAAGTGCTTCTTGCAAGATTGTGCCGGTGCCGCAAAATGGGTCGAGCAAGGTTTTGCTTTGCGCATCATGAATACCGGTTAAATTTATCATAATTTGAGCTAGTTTTGGTGGTAACATGCCAACAAAAGCGTCACGACGTGGGCGTTTTTGATCGCGATTAGCATAGGCTGTAATATTTTGAGCGCCAGTACTTTCGGCAATAATAATTTTACCATTGCCGCCGACAATTAAAATTTCTACTTTATTTGGTGATAAACCGAGTTTATTGTGATGGCTTACGGCGGTGTTCAAGGATGGCTCGGTGTTAGGAATTAAGCGCATGCTAACGCCGGCTTTTTTGAGCTTTTGTTTTAAAATGATGCCAATTTGTTGAATTTCTCGGGCGTTAATATCAAGATCGTAAACGCTAATACCAACAGTAATTTTCCCCTCAAATGAGGCCCATTTATCATAAAAAAGTTGAACAATTTTTTGGCTTGCTTGTCGCCAGTTTGAAGCGGTAATTTCTTCGATAACTTTGCCAGCTTTTGGTACGCCTCCAAATTTTTGGATATCAAAATTATTTGTCTCAACGGTCGCGGTTTGTGGAGAAGATATTGTAATGGCTTTACCGCCATAGATTCGTTCAAGTTCAGCGATGCCTAACTCGGGTTGTCGGCCTAAAATAGTTATATACATAATACTATTATACGTTGTTATGTCGTTTTTGAATGCTATAATTATATTTAACATGTCAAATATAAAACAATGGTCTTTGCGAAAAAAATTAACATTAATTACATTTTTATTGTTAGCGATTGTTGTTATTGTTGGTTGGGATCAAATTTCCAAAGCTTGGCTGATTATTGGACAAGTAAATGTTGGAATATTTTTATTAATTATTCCAGTTCAAATACTTAGTTATTTTACAACTGCTGGTATTACAGCTTCTTATCTTGCCTCAAAAGGTGATTTAAAAACAATTACCTGGCACAAAGTTTTGCGAATTTCTGTTGAATCAAATTTTGTAGACAACATAATTCCAATACCGGGAGCGGCTGGGTTTTCTTATACCAGTTGGATGCTGAATCGTTTTGGAATAACTCCAAGTCGCGCAATGACGTCGCAAATTGTTCGCTATGTTTTGATTTTTGTAAGCTTCGTCGTTGTGCTTTCTATTTCTGTTATTGCGTTATTTTTTGATCATGCCATTAATAAAATATTGGCTACAATTGCATTTATTATTATCTTTATAACTATTGCTGTGATTGTTTTTGGTATCTATATGTTAAGTAATCACATCCGTATGATAAAAATGTCTGGATGGCTAACGAAGATTGTAAATAGGCTCGTGTCGTTTGTGACGCGTGGCAAAAAAACACAAATTCTTGAGCCAGAAGCAGTTGATAAATTTTTTGGCGATGTTCACCAAGATTATCTAAGTATTGTAAAAGATAAAAAGATTTTAATTGGACCATTTTTATGTGCGACGGCTTCAAATATTTTGGATTCGGGATTGATATATGTAGTCTTTTTGTCGTTAGGTTGCTATGTAAACCCAGCGTTATTTTTTGTTTCCTTTGGACTTGCTTTGATTGCAAGTATCTTTGCCGTTACCCCTAGTGGTATTGGAGCATTTGAGACCTTAATGGTTGGATTTTTGATAACTTCGTCAAATGTTCAGGCGGATGTTGCGATTGCTGGTACTTTATTGGCAAGGTCGGCTCTGTTTATTATTACGACCGTTGTCGGCTATGTTTTTTATCAATTAACAATTAACAAATATGGAAAACCAACTAAACCAGCCGATTTTTAGTGTTAGCGACTTTATTGAAGTTGTTAATCAGACTTTTGAATATGCCTATTCGAGTGTGCAAATTGAAGGTGAAGTAGCCTCATTCAAGGTTAATCAAGGAAAGTACATATTCTTTGATATCAAGGATACTTCCGGTAGCATTAATTGTTTTATGACGGTTTGGCAACTGAGAGTTCCAATTGAAGACGGTATGAAAGTGATTGTTTCGGCAGTTCCAAAATTAACTCAGTGGGGAAAATTTAGTCTTACGGTAAAATCGATTCGTCCAAAAGGCGAGGGGGCAATAAAAAAGAGTTTTGAGGTTTTGAAGGCAAAATTAGAAGACGAAGGATTATTTGCGCTAGATAGAAAGCGCCCCTTACCAAAAATTCCGCAAAGTATCGCGGTAATCAGCAGTACTCAAGCGGCTGGATATGCAGATTTTATTAAAATTTTAAATGATCGATGGGGTGGTATCGATATTAAGGTTGCGCATGTTCAAGTACAAGGTGATGGAGCGCCTGATCAAATTATTCGTGCTATAAATTATTTTAACCAACAAGAAGCATTGCCAGAGGTTATTGCAATAATAAGGGGTGGTGGTAGCGCTGATGATCTAGCGACCTTTAATGACGAGCCTTTGGTGCGTGCAATTGCAAGTAGCCGAATTCCAACCATAGTTGGTGTTGGTCATGAGATAGATATAACTTTGGCAGATTTAGCAGCCGACGTGCGGGCTGCAACCCCAAGTAATGCGGCGCAAATTTTAGTTCCAGATAGGCAAGAAATTATCCGTTTAATACGTTATCAATCGAGGTCTTTGGCGCCAAAAATGATTCAAATAATCGATCAAAAAAAGCAGCTTCTAAGAGAAACGATTAGTACAATTTTGCTTGGTGTTGAAAAGTCTATTGATGACAAATATCGAGAAATCAGTTCGGTAAAAAATGTATTATCTCAATTAAATCCGAGCGTTGTATTATCAAGGGGTTATGCTATTTTAAGAGGAAATCAGTCTGTTGGTAGTGTTATCGAAATTGAGACAGTAAATAAATTAATAAAAGCGGAGGTAAAAAATGTCGTTAAAAAATAAAACTATTTCGGAAAAAACTGATGAATTAACAAAATTGGTTAGTTGGTTTGATGGTGAAAATTTTGTATTAGAAGAAGCGCTTGCAAAATATAAAGAAGCTGAAAAGCTAGCGTTGGAGATTGAAGAGGATTTAAATTCTTTGAAAAATGAGATTGAAATAGTCAAGAAAAAATTTGATACCGAAGAATAGATAATAATTTGTAAAATTTGCGTGATACAATGATATTGTATGAATAATGATAGGGGATATGAGACTGTGCCGGAGGGAAAGCTAGTAAATGGCTTGCCTTCGGTTATTGTGGCAGCTCATGAGTTAAAATCGCCGCTGGCATTGGTTCGTCAGCTATCCTTGATGCTGGAAGATGACAATATCTCAAGAGAAGAACAAAAACGTATTTTGCATCAAATTAGCCTAACGACCGAGAAGGCGCTTCGGCTGACTTGTGATTTGACATATTCAGCACGTTTATCTGAATCATTATTTAAACTTGAACCAATTAATCCAAAGCAACTTTGCGAAGATGTTATTCGAGAAATGACGCCACTTTTCAAAGCTCATAATCGTCGTATTAAACTTATTGCAACCAAAAAACCACAATTATTAGTTGGAAATCGTGAATTATTACGACGCATATTAATTAATTTAAGTGATAATGCGCTAAATTACACCGAAGATGGTGATAGGATTGAAATCAAAATTGATACAAAGGGATCAGGAAAAAATGTTCGTTTAGGGGTTCGCGATTATGGCCCAGCTTTGCCAAAAAATACCCTAGATATGCTAACGAGTAGACTAAGGGGCGCTTCAACAACGTCAGTTCATGCTAGGCCACAGAGCAGCGGATTAGGACTATATATAGTGAGTCAATTTGCCGATGCTATGAATGGGAATGTTGGCATTATTCGTCATCGTGACGGGGCGACTTTTTATATTGACTTACAATCTTCCAAACAGTTGAGTTTGTTATGAATGAAATAAAAGTTTTAATAATCGAGGACGATGAGTGGTTGGCTGAGCAATTTTCACGTGTGTTGAAAAATGAAAAATATATTACAAAAACTGCCGCGCATGCGTTGTCTGCGATTGAGCTTATTGATAGTTTTAAGCCCGACGTACTAATATTGGACGTTTTACTTACGGGCAGCACGGCATTTACCTTGATGCATGAGCTTCAGACCTACCATGACACAAGTAAAATTCCAATTATAATTTGTAGTAATTTGGCGAGTGAATTAGACCTAAATAATTTACAACCATATGGCGTTAGGCGCATTTTGGACAAAGCTTTGATGAAGCCGGCCGATTTATTGGCGGCTGTAAAAAGCGTTCTTTTATGAAAAGTAATAAAATATCAGCAATTGTATTACGTCGAACAAATTATGGTGAAGCTGATCGTATCTTACAACTGCTTACTCCAGAAGGAAAAAAAGCTGTTATGGCTCGAGGAGTTCGCAAAGAAAAGAGTAGATTAGCTGGTGGCATAGAGTTATTTTCAATTTGTGAAGTTGGTATTTCGGAAGGAAAAGGTGATTTGGGCGTGCTAACTTCGGCTAGATTAATGCATTTTTATAAAAATATCATCGAAAATTATGACAAAATGCAATTTGCTTATCGTGCCATAAAATTAGTCTCAGATGAAAGTGATGTAGCTGATACTTTAGATTGGTATGATTTATTAGCTGAAACGTTTGCAGGTTTAGATAGTCATTTTATTAGTTATGAATTGGTAGAAGCTTGGTTTTATCTAAGATATGCTGTATTGACTGGCTATGAGCTTGGGCTTTGGACGGATTGTGAAGGAAATAAGATTGTTGAAGATTCCAATTACGAATATGACGTAAATGAAAGAGGCTTAAGAAAAGCAAATAATGGCACCTTAAATTCTTCGCATATTAAATTATTAAGATTACTAGCCACAAAACCAATGAAAGTGCTTGCTCAGGTTGGTGGGATTGAACTTATCTTGCATGATTGTGCATATATTGCAAGACAGCATGCGGCTGTAAAAATTTCATAAATATTTTTAATCTGTTATAATTGTAATTAATTATGAGTGAAAATATTAAAAACGAAAAAATGGAAGCAATCGTAAGTTTGGCAAAACGCCGTGGGTTTATTTATCCGGGTAGTGATATTTATGGTGGACTAAGCGGAACTTGGGATTTTGGCCCACTAGGAGTGGCATTAAAAAGGAATATCAAAAATCTTTGGTGGAAAATGTTTGTTGAAGACCGCGAAGATATGTACGGCGTTGATGCAGCGATTTTGATGAACCAAAAAGTTTGGAAGGCAAGTGGGCATGTCGGCACTTTTAGCGACCCTTTGGTTGAATGCTCTGAATGCAAGGGGCGTTTTCGTGCTGATCAAATTGATATTTCAAAATGTCCAGAATGTAACAAAATTGGCACATTGGGCGAACCAAGACAATTTAACATGATGTTTAAAACTGTTGTCGGTCCATTATCTACAACAATAAATCACGACAATGGGTATATTAAATCAATAAATTTAAGTGGTGAAAACAATATAGATATTATTAATCTTAATAATGAATTAGATGCTGCCATGCTTTATAATCAAAATTCGGTTAGCTATTTACGTCCAGAAACTGCGCAGGGTATTTTTACCAATTATAAAAATATTGTTGATAGTTATTATCCTGATTTGCCATTTGGTGTGGCTCAGCAGGGCAAGGCTTTTCGAAACGAGATTTCACCACGCGATTTTGTATTTAGGTCTCGTGAATTTGAACAAATGGAGATTGAATATTTTGTCGATCCAGCCAAATGGGAAGAAGCTTTTGAAATGTGGCGCAAATTGGTTTGGGATTGGTGTTTGGCGATTGGTTTGCCAGCAGAATCTGTTCATGAACTAGAAATTCCTGAAGAAAAAAGAGCTCATTACAGTAAGCGAACGCTTGATTTTGAGTTTGACTTCCCAATTGGTAAGGAAGAATTATTGGGTTTGGCATATCGTACTGATTTTGACTTAAAAAACATTCAAGATTTTGCTGGTAAAAATATGGATTATTTGGTTAAAGGAACGAACACTAAATTTATTCCCCATGTAATTGAACCAAGCTTTGGTGTAGAACGAGCTATTATGGCTGTGCTTTCGACTGCTTATACCGAGGATGAAGTAAATGGCGAGAAGCGTATTTATTTGAAGTTTCCAGAAAATTTGGCGCCTATTAAGTATTGTGTTTCACCACTTCTTAAAAATAAGCCAGAGTTGGTCTCAAAGGCTAGGGAAGTCTATTCGATTTTAAAGAAGAAGCATGGAGCCGTAATGTGGGATGATAATGGAAATATTGGTAAGCGCTATCGTCGTCAAGATGAAATTGGCACGCCATATTGTGTAGTAATTGATTTTGATTCGCTTGAAAACAATACGGTAACGATCCGCGATCGTGATACGACTGAGCAAAAATTAGTTTTAATTAAAGATTTATAGCGACAAATGAACATAACTTCCGTATTTGTTATATTGAGCAGTATTATTTTGTTGGCCGGAATGGTCCCATATATTAAAGACGTCATAAAAGGTAAGACAAAACCGCGCATCATTTCTTGGTTTATATGGAGCTGCCTAACGGGAATATCTTTTTTTGCTTCACTTGCTGAAAAGCAATATCCAACAGCAATTTTGATGTTTTTCTCAATGGCTTCTACATTATCGATTGTTGTTTTGGGTTGGAAAAAAAGACAAAGTGGAATTTCTCGGCTAGATATCGTTTGCTTAATTGGAACGATTATCGGGGCTCTCTTGTGGTATATATTTAATTCACCAGCAATGGCGGTTATTGCTATGGTTTGCATTGATTTTATTGGAGGTATTCCTACGCAGGTGCATTGTTGGGAAAAACCTCACGAAGAGACGCTTAGTATGTTCATTATGTCGGGAATAAGTGCGCTGTTTACAATATTGGCTATCCAAGAATGGAAAATTACTGCTTTTGCTTTTCCGTTATTTTTATTGGTGATAAATATCGATTATATATTGATGATTTCGCTGAGAAGGGTATATTTAAAAAAGAAACGCTAGATCTAGCGTTTCTTTAATAATTTAAGCAAATTTAACTATTTAGCTTTCTTTGGCTTCTTAGCTTCTCGTTTTGGTCGATCTTTTGACATAAGAACCTCTCTGGACACACTGCCCTAATACAAACTATTATCATACTTATGTTTAGATATTTCAAGGTCAATCATACTTTTGTAATAAAAAGTTAATAAAGTTTTTGTGTTTTCTTTTGTAAAAGAAAGCTCTCCGTTCTAGGATAAGCGCCAATTGTGTAGTAAAATTAAAAAATATGATTACGTATTATACCGATGGAAGTTGTAGCCCTAATCCCGGCCCTGGGGGTTTTGCAGTAATAAAAGACGGTTTTCCTACTATAGTAGGCTATGAGCCATCATCAACAAATATTCGCATGGAGGGAGAGGCGTTGATTGCAACCATAAAAGATGCTGGTGATGCCGAATGTCAAATTTTTACGGATAGTCAATTCTGGATAAATGTCGTCACTATTTGGGCAAATAGTTGGGAAGCAAATAATTGGACAAAAAAAGGCTCTCCTATAAAAAATCTTGATATAGTTCAAGAACTTTATAAATTATATAAAAAAGCCAATGCACAACTAATTTGGGTTAGGGGACATAATGGAAGTCCTGCAAACGAATTAGCCGATGAATGGGCTAACAAAGCTCGTGAAGGCAGAATGAACGGATATATTAATTAGTAATACATGAATAAATAGGGGAATTATGGAAGAGACAAGAGCAATTACGGATATTTTTTTGTGGGCCAATAGAACTGATGGAATAAAAAAAGAGTTGGATGTTGAATTCTTTTTGTTTAACAAGCACTATACGCCGTTTTCGACTAAATTTGATAGCGAGTTAAATGCCCAAATTAAACCTTTATTTTTATTTGATTTAATCAATTTTGTGAACATGGGTGCTGCAACGGGATTAGGCGTTCGAGAATTTGAATTGTCTGAGGATGAGGAAAATGTTTTACTAAGAACAAATCTTGAGAATGTGGGACGAGCTGAAACTTTGCTAAATTCAATCGAGACACAGAGAAGCGACATTGTTGAATTTAATGAACAAGATCATGAATTTAAAACAATTAAGGGTATTTTGGCACGGTTTACTTTGAAAAGTGATTCTTCGGTTAAGCCTTTTTATGCCGTAAAGTCAATTTCTCAGGGTCAGGTTTTGAAAGGTGCAACGGCTTGGGAGTTTAAAAATGGTAAATTTGCGGCATTTAGCGCTGATGCTGGTCTCAAAATTCCAGATGATAACCAAGTTTTGATTGTCGATAAGGACATTTTTGTCTTTAATCAGTCTAAGTTTGAAAATTTGTTTAATTATGATTACAAAAAGCAGGCGTTAGCTGATAAAAAAGTCGCCGAGATTGAAGCTTTTTATAAGTTAAGTTTTCCAGAAGGTTTGGATTTACAAACCATGGTTCGAGAAAAGAAAAAGATTATTAATAAGTTGCAAAAAATTGAAATTGGGGCGATAACTCAGAAGCAGGTGATTGAATATGCCGACGAGATGCAACTTGAGCTGATGAGTGATGATGTCGATGCGATTATTATTATGGACGGAAACGACTTAGATACTTTTGTAAATCTAATAAATGAAGACTATATTACTAGTACTGTAACTGGTAGGCGATATGAAATTAAATCAAAGAAGTTGCTTGACGATCCTGAGGGTGAGCCACCAAGAGGATAGAACAGATAATATCTGAATTTTTTATCGTGTTTATGCTAAAATAAAAACATAATATTTAACAAAAGCGTGACCGCTTTATGGAATTTGGTAATATTTAATATGTTTGGTAAAAAAATATACAATAAATCCAACCCTGGCTTCACCATCGTCGAACTCCTCGTTGTTATAGTAGTTATTGGTATTTTGGCCGCTATCACGATGGTCTCATACAGTGGCCTTTCTACTAAAGCAACTATTGCTGCTTTGCAAAGTGATCTAACGAATAATTCAAATATTTTAAGAATGTATAATGCCTTATACGGATCTTATCCAACAACCCTTGATGCCAATAAATGTCCAACTGCGCCTAACATAGATACTAACTACTGCCTTAAATTCAGTAATGGTATTAGCTTTACCTACCAACCAAGCTCCACAACTGGCGTAGCCTCTGACTTCTCCCTCTATGCCCAAAAAGATACCACCTACCTTCGGACTACAGCCAGTAACGGTCCATCAGCCCAAACCTTAACCAAACTTTGCCCTTATGGCTTCATCGTAGTACCAGGTAGCCCTACCTATGGCACTAGTGACTTCTGTGTTATGAAGTATGAAGCTAAGATCCAAGGCAACGACAATGGCAACCAAACCTACAACGCATCTTTCATACCTGAATCCAGAGCTAGTGGTACGCCATGGGTCAGTATATCTCAAACTAACGCAATAGCCGAATCCCAAACCGCCTGCACTGGCTGTCACCTCATCACCGAACCTGAATGGATGACAATTGCCCAAAACGTACTATCTGTGCCAAGCAACTGGAGTAGTGGTGTAGTTGGAACTGGCTATATCTATTCTGGACATAATGACAACGCCCCAACCAATGCTTTAGTAGCTTCTACTAATGACAACGACGGCTACTTTGGCACTGGCCAAACTACTGGTACCCAACGTCGAACCCTTACTTTAACTAATGGCGAGGTTATATGGGATTTGTCTGGCAATGTCTATGATTGGACTAATGCAACCATAGGAGCTAATTTACAGCCTGGGTTATCTGGCGAAGTCGCCTATGCCTTAAAACAATGGAACAACGCATCATTATTAATGAATGGATTGCCAGCCCTGTCCCAGCCATCATCAACTGGCATTGCTGGCGTTACCACTTGGAGTTCTACTCAGGGGATAGGGCAGCTTTATAGCAATTATGGTGGAACTGGGACGCGCGCTTTTCTTCGTGGTGGCTATTGGAACAATGGTGGCGGCGCTGGGGTTCTGAACTTGCATTTGGGCGGCGCTCCGAGCTACACGAACACGGCTTTCGGTTTCCGGGTTTCCGC